>CACANS010000006.1 GCA_902533945.1 uncultured Pelagibacteraceae bacterium
TTCTTTAACTATTATTCCGTCTATTTTAAATGAAGCTGCACTTCTTATAATAGAACCTATATTTCTTGGATCAGTTACTTCATCTAAACATGCAAATGTTAAATTTTTTTTATTTTTTATAAATTCTTTAAATTCAATTTGTTGAATATGTTCAATTTCAGCAACAAATCCTTGATGCATAATTCCTTCATTTCTACAGTAATTGTCTAATTCTTTTTTTGTTTTAAAATATACTTTCACATTTCTTAGCAAGTTCTTATTAGGACTTTTTCGATGAATATTTTTTTTACTTTCTTCAGTTAAAAAAATTCTTAGCACTTTTCTTCTGTCATTTTTTAATGCTTCAACAACTGCATGCTTACCTGCAATAAAAAATGAAGATTTATTCATATATATTAATGTTTTTATACGTTTTTTAGGGACTTTTACCATTAATTCTCGTATTGCATTTATGCAATAAAAATATATAAAACGCATGTTGTTTGAAGCTTTGTTCAACAAGGGGACGCTTCCCCTACTAAGTTAGGAGGGGTACCAAAGCGGTCAAATGGGGCGGGCTGTAAACCCGTTGACTTCGGTCTTCGAAGGTTCGAATCCTTCCCCCTCCACCATTTTATAAAGTGAAAAAACAACTTGGAGTGAGAACTTGGTTATGCGGGTGTAGTTCAATGGTAGAACGCTAGCCTTCCAAGCTGGATGTAAGGGTTCGATTCCCTTTACCCGCTCCAAAAAATTAAAAAATAAAGTGAGGTATAAAAGGTAATGTCGAAAGAAAAATTTAAAAGGACGAAACCACATTGTAACATTGGAACAATTGGTCACGTCGACCATGGAAAAACAACTCTAACTGCTGCTATAACAAAAGTTTTATCAGAGACAGGAGGAGCAAATTTTGTAGCTTATGATCAAATTGACAAAGCTCCAGAAGAAAAAGAAAGAGGAATTACAATTTCAACCGCTCACGTTGAATATGAAACTGAAAAAAGACATTATGCACATGTAGATTGCCCAGGACATGCTGATTATGTAAAAAATATGATAACAGGAGCTGCGCAGATGGACGGAGCAATTCTTGTTGTAAATGCAGCAGATGGACCAATGCCACAAACTAGAGAACATATTCTACTTGCGAGACAAGTAGGTGTTCCAGCTATAGTAGTTTTTTTGAATAAAGTTGATCAAGTAAAAGACAAGGAGTTAATAGATCTTGTTGAAGAAGAAATTAAGGAATTATTAACTTCTTATAAATTTCCTGGTGATAAAACACCAATTATTAAAGGTTCAGCTTTAGCAGCAGTAGAAGGTAAAGATGAAGAAATTGGAAAAAAAGCAATTATGGAATTAATGAAAGCTGTTGACGAACATATTCCTCAACCAGATAGACCTAAAGACAAACCATTCTTAATGCCAGTTGAAGATGTTTTTTCAATTTCAGGAAGAGGTACTGTTGTTACAGGCAGAGTAGAACAAGGTGTTGTAAAAACGGGTGAAGAGATAGAAATAGTTGGTATTAGAGAAACTAAAAAATCTGTTTGTACTGGTGTTGAAATGTTTAGAAAAATTTTAGATACAGGTGAAGCAGGTGATAATATAGGAGCTTTATTAAGAGGTGTTGAAAGAACAGATGTTGAAAGAGGTCAAGTTCTTGCTAAACCAGGTTCAGTAACACCGCATACAGAATTTGAAGCTCAAGCCTATGTATTAAAAAAAGAAGAAGGTGGAAGACACACTCCTTTTTTTACTAAATATAGACCACAGTTTTATTTCAGAACTACAGATGTTACAGGAGAAGTTGAATTACCTTCTGGAACAGAAATGGTTATGCCAGGTGATGATGCCAAATTTAAAGTAAAATTAATTACACCGATCGCTATGAGTGAAAAATTAAATTTTGCAATTAGAGAAGGTGGAAGAACTGTAGGAGCTGGAGTAGTAACTAAAATAATTAAGTAAAGCTACCCCATAGGAGTGTAGCTCAATTGGTAGAGCGCCGGTCTCCAAAACCGGAGGTTGGGGGTTCGATTCCCTCCGCTCCTGCCAACAAAAAAATGAGAGTAATATGAACCCTTTAAAATTTATTCAAGAAGTTAAACAAGAAGCTTTTAAAGTAACTTGGCCTACAGGCAAAGAAACTATGCAAGGGACATTAATGGTTGTTGCTATGGCTATAGTTGCTTCTTTATTTTTTTTGTTAATTGATCAAATATTAAAATCACTTTTACAGTTAGTTTTAAATATAGGTTTGTAATGAAAAATTGGTATATAGTTCAGTCACATTCAAGCTTTGAAAACAAAGTTGCACAATTAATTAAAGAAGAAGCAGAAAAAGCAAAAATAGCTGAAAAAATAGAGGAAATAATAGTTCCTACACATGATATAACAGAAGTAAAAAGAGGTAAAAGAGTACAAAGAAAAAAAAAATATTTTCCAGGTTATGTGTTAATCAAATCAGAAATGGATAATAATATTTATCATATGATAAAAAATATTAAAAAAGTTAGTGGTTTTTTAGGCTCTAGAGGTACACCTGTTCCAGTTTCAGATAATGAAATTGAAAAAATATTAGGACAAATTAAAGATGGAGTTGCTCAACCAAAATCAAGTGTAGATTATTCAATAGGTGAAAAAGTTCAGGTAATAGACGGACCATTTGCTTCATTCAGTGGACTTGTAGAAGAAATCGACGATGACAAATCTAGACTTAAAGTTTCTGTCTCAATATTTGGAAGACCAACACCTGTTGATTTAGAATTTAACCAAGTGGAAAAAATAAGCTAATGGCAAAAAAAGAAATATCAGGATATGTAAAATTACAAATAAAGGGTGGTCAGGCCAATCCAGCCCCACCAGTGGGACCAGCTCTAGGACAAAGAGGAATAAATATAATGGAATTTTGCAAGGCATTTAATGAGAAAACTAAAAATTTTATGGGCAAACCTGTCCCTGTTGTTATAACTGTATATAAAGATAAAAAGTTTGACTTTATTATCAAGTCACCACCTGCTTCACATTTTATTAAAGAAGCGGCCAAACTTAAAGGTGGTTCTCAAGAACCAGGAAGAAACATAGTAGCCTCAATTACAAAAAAACAAGCTGAAGAAATAGCTAAAAAAAAAATGCAAGATTTAAACGCTAATGATATTGAAGAAGCTGTAAAAATAATTGCTGGTTCTGCTAGATCAATGGGTATAGAGGTTAAAGATTAATTATGTCTAAAAGATTTAAAAAATTAATTGAAAATAAGACTAAAAATTCTGACACTATTGCAAATGTTTTAACTAAGGTTAAAAATAATTGCACCACAAAATTTGATGAGTCAATTGACTTAAGTTTTCAAATTAATAATAAGCAAAAAAAAGGAGATTTTAATTTAAGAACTATAGTGAATTTACCTTCTGGATCAGGGAAAAAAATTAAAATAGCGGTTATATGCGAAGAGTCAAAAAATAATGAGGCAAAACAATCTGGTGCTGATTTAGTTGGTGGAGATGATTTAATTGAAAAAATAAAAGAAGGTAATATTAATTTTGATAAATTAATATGTACACCTTCAATGATGATTAAATTATCAAAACTAGGAAAAATTTTAGGACCCAAAGGATTAATGCCTAACCCTAAACTAGGCACAGTTAGTGAAAATGTTAAAAAAGCAGTATCTGAATCTAAATTAGGTCAAGTTGAATTAAAAAATGATAAAGATGGAAATGTAGGTTTAAGTTTAGGAAAAAAATCATTTTCTGATGATAAAATTATAAAAAATTTTAATGCTGTAATAGAAACTATGGATAAAGAAAAATCAAATAATCCGGTTAAAGGTGATTTGATAAGAAATATATTTATTACCTCAACTATGGGTATTTCTTATAAATTAAAATTAAATAAAAATATTTAACTTTATGATGAGCAAAGCTAAAAAAAAAGAATATATCAAAGAGATGACAAACTATTTTGATAAAAGTGAAGCAGTAATTGTTGCTCACTATCAAGGTTTAACTGTTTCTCAGTTAGACAAGCTAAGAAAAGAAATGAGACAGCATGGTATAATTTTTAAAATAACAAAAAATAGAATTACGAAACTTGCATTGGAAAAAACTAAATCCAAAGACCTTGCAAATCTATTTTCAGGACCTACAGCCGTTGCTTTGTCTGATGATGCAATTACATCGGCAAAAATTCTAACAAAATTTTCTAAAGATCATGACAAATTAAAAATATTAGGTGGAATCATGGGAACCGATATATTAGATGTTGCTGGTGTCAAAAATGTCGCTAGTTTACCAACTTTAGATGAAGCAAGGGCTAAAATTGTGGGTATTTTAAGATCACCTGCACAAAAAATAGCAAGTATTTTACTTGCACCTGCTTCAAAAATCGCTATTTTAGCGCTCGAAAAATCAAAAAAATAAATTGTAAGGACTTAAATTGTACCATGGCTGATTTAAATAAAATTATAGAAGATTTATCAAGTTTAACTGTTGTTGAAGCAGCTGAACTTTCAAAACAATTAGAAGAAAAATGGGGAGTAACAGCAGCAGCAGCAGTAGCTCAAGCAGCACCAGCAGCAGCAGGTGGAGCTCCGGTTGAAGAAAAAGATGAATTTACAATAGTACTAGCATCTGCAGGAGATAAAAAAATAAATGTAATTAAAGAAGTTAGAGCAGCAACTTCTTTAGGTTTAAAAGAAGCAAAAGATTTAGTAGAGGGAGCACCAAAAGAAGTCAAATCTGGTGTTAACAAGAAAGAAGCTGAAGAAATAAAGAAAAAACTTGAAGCTGCTGGCGCTAAAGTAGAATTAAAATAAATTAACAAAATTAAATTGCTGATAAAAATCAGCTCTGTGCATGCAATTATCTTTTACTGAGAAGAAAAATATAAGAAAAAATTTTGGAAAATTAAAAGAAGATTTATCAATACCAAATCTTATTGAAGTACAAAAAAATTCATACAAACAACTTACAGAATTTGTTGAAAATCAGGAATTAAATTTAGTTAAAGGTTTTGATAGAGTTTTTAAAAGTATATTTCCTATAGAGGATGTTAATGAAAAAGCTACTTTGGAATATGTTTCTTATAGATTTGAGAAACCAAAATTTGACACTGAAGAATGTATTCAAAGAGGATTAACTTATTCTTCAGCATTAAAATGTACATTGCGATTAGTTGTATACGAAATAAATCAAGAAAATAACACAAAAGATATTTTATCAGCAAAAGAACAAGAAGTTTATATGGGTGAAGTTCCAATGATGACACATAGTGGAACTTTTATTACAAATGGAGTTCAAAGAGTTGTGGTAAATCAAATGCACAGAAGCCCAGGTGTCTTTTTTGATCATGACAGAGGAAAATCTCACGCAAGCGGAAAATTACTTTTCAATTGCAGAGTAATTCCAAATAGAGGATCTTGGTTAGATTTTGAATATGATGTTCAAGATAAACTCTATTTTAAAATTGATAGAAAAAAAAAGATATTAATTTCCACACTTTTATTAGCACTTGGCTTTGGAAAATCTGATATAATAAATGAGTTTTACGAAAAAGATATATATTATTACAATAAAGATTTAAATAAATGGAAAACTAAATTTGTTCCTGATAATTATAAAGTAAAAAATATTTCTGAAGAAATTGTAGATGCCAAAACTCAGAAAACAGTAATTAAATTAAATGATAAGTTAAATTTTTTAATCGCTCAAAAATTATCAAATGATGGACTCAAAGACATATTTGTTTCAAATAAATCTTTAATTGGAAAATTTTTACATAAGGATATTAAAATTAATGATGAAATATTCAAAATTGGCACTGAATTAACTGAAGATATTTTAGAAAAAATAATTTCTTCTGAAAATAATTCAATTGAAATCTCTCGAACAAATCCTATCAACAGAGGTCCTTACATGCTTCTTACTGTTTTTCATGATAAAAATGAAAACAAGAATGATGCAATTACTGAAATTTACAAAGTTTTAAGGCCTGGGGAACCACCAACTGTAGAAATCGCAACTCAAATATTTAATAATTTATTTTTTAGCTCTGATAGGTATGATTTATCTGATGTAGGTAGAGTAAAAATGAACTCACGTCTTAACTTAGACTGTTCAGATAAAATAACAATTTTACGAAATGACGATATTTTAGCAATAATTAATAAAATGCTAGAACTTCGTGATGGAAAGGACGAAGTTGATGACATAGATCATCTTGGAAACAGAAGAGTTAGATCAGTCGGGGAACTTGTGGAAAATCAGGCAAGAATTGGTGTTTATAGAATGGAACGAGCAATTAAAGAAAAAATGACAAATTTAGATATTGAGTCAGCTATGCCACAAGACTTAATAAATGCAAAGCCTCTCACAATTTCTTTAAAAGATTTTTTTGCCACATCTCAGCTTTCACAATTTATGGATCAAACAAATCCTCTTTCTGAAATTACTCATAAAAGAAGAGTTTCAGCACTTGGACCAGGTGGATTGACCAGAGAGAGAGCAGGCTTTGAGGTAAGAGATGTTCATCCAACACATTATGGAAGGATATGTCCAATTGAAACACCTGAAGGTCCAAATATAGGTTTGATAAATAGTTTATCTACTTATTCAAAAATTAATAAATATGGTTTTATTGAAAGTCCTTATAAAAAAGTAAAAGAAGGCGTCGTTCAGCAAGAAATAGTTTATTTGTCAGCAATGGAAGAAACTAAATTTACCATAGCACAAGCAAATTCAAAAATTGATAAAAATGGAAAATTAATAGAAGAATTAATTTCTTCAAGACAAAATTTAAATTTTATATTGTCTAAACCAGATAGCATCGATTATATAGATGTTTCACCAAAACAATTAGTTTCAGTTGCTGCATCATTAATACCTTTTTTAGAAAATGATGATGCAAATAGAGCTTTAATGGGATCTAATATGATGAGGCAAGCTGTTCCATTATTAAAGCCAGAGTCACCATTGGTTGGAACAGGAATAGAGAGTGATGTTGCCTTAGATTCAGGAGTAACTATTGTTGCAAAAAGAAATGGAACAGTTGATAAAATTGATGGAAAAAGAATTGTAATTAAAGCTTCAGATGACACAGATTTAACAAAATCAGGTGTAGATATCTATAATTTACAAAAATTCAAAAGATCAAATCAAAACACTTGTATAAATCAAAAACCACTAGTTAGGGTTGGTGATAAGGTTAAATCAGGAGATATTATTGCAGACGGTCCATCAACAAAACTCGGTGAACTCGCATTAGGAAAAAATGTTACCGTAGCATTTATGCCATGGCAAGGTTATAATTTTGAGGATTCAATACTTATTTCTGAAAGATGTGTAACAGATGATGTCTTTACATCAATACATATAGAAGAACATGAATTAATGGCCAGAGATACAAAACTTGGTGAGGAAGATATAACTAGAGATATACCAAACGTAAGTGAAGAATCATTAAAAAATTTAGATGAATCCGGAGTTGTATATATTGGTGCTGAGGTTAGACCTGGAGATATATTGGTAGGAAAAGTTACTCCAAAAGGAGACAGCGCATCAGGTCCCGAGGAAAAATTATTAAGATCTATATTTGGAGAAAAAGCAATTGATGTAATAGATACTTCATTAAGAATGCCAAGCGGAAGTAGAGGAACAGTTGTTGATGTAAGAGTTTTTAATAGGCATGGAATTGAAAAAGACGAGAGATCAATTACTATAGAAAGAGCTGAAATTGATTCAGTAAATCAAGATAAAATCGTTGAAGAAGAGATTTTAGAAAGAAGCATCAAACAAAGGGCTATATCTATTTTAGAAAATAAAAAAATTAAAGGTATAAAAGATTTTGAAAAAGAAAAAAAATCTATTTCTGAATTAATCAACTCTTTATCAATGAATAATGTTTTTAAAATTTCATTAGATGATAAATCAGCAATTAATTCGCTTGAACAGTTAAAAGATCAATATAACGAAGCTAATAAAGACATACTAGAAAGATTTGAAGATAAAGTTTTAAAGATAAAGCAAGGTGATGACTTATTACCAAGTGTTATGAAAATGGTTAAAGTTTTTGTAGCTGTAAAAAGAAGATTAAAACCTGGTGATAAAATGTCAGGAAGACATGGCAATAAAGGAGTTGTTAGTAAAATTGTTCCAGTTGAAGATATGCCTTATTCAGAAAGTGGTAAACCAGTTGATATAGTTCTTAATCCACTGGGAGTTCCAAGTAGAATGAATGTGGGTCAAATATTAGAAACACATCTTGGTTGGGCTTGCTCTGAACTTGGTGAAAATTTAAAAAAATTAATAAATGATAATCAAAAAAAAGTGGAGAAAAATGACAAAATATCATCATTTTATAAATCAATATATGGATCAGATAAATTTGATAACGAAATTGATAAATTAAATAAAGTTGAATTTAAGGATTTATGTGACAATTTAACAAATGGTGTACCAATAGCCACTCCAGTTTTTGATGGAGCTAAAGAATCTGATGTAACCAAAATGCTCAAGACTGCTAACTTGCCACAATCTGGTCAGACGTATTTGTGGGATGGAAGGACAGGTAAGAAATTTGATAGGCCAGTAACTGTAGGAACTATATATATGTTAAAGCTTCATCATTTAGTTGAAGATAAAATTCATGCCAGATCTACAGGCCCATACAGTTTAGTTACACAACAACCATTAGGGGGAAAAGCTCAATTAGGAGGACAAAGATTTGGTGAAATGGAAGTTTGGGCTTTGGAGGCATACGGAGCATCATATACTTTACAAGAGATATTAACGGTCAAATCAGATGATGTAGCAGGTAGAGTTAAAGTTTATGAAACAATAGTAAAAGGTGAAGAAAATTTTGAGTCAGGAATTCCAGAATCATTTAATGTTCTTGTAAAAGAGATGAAAGCTTTGGCTTTAAATGTGGAGTTAAATTAATTATGAAAGATCAAATTACAGATCCATTTAAAAAAACAAATCTAGTAAGCGAACAGAATTTTACTAGTATAAAAATTACCTTAGCAAGTCCTGAAAAAATAAAATCATGGACTTACGGTGAAATAAAAAAACCTGAAACTATAAATTACAGAACATTTAGACCTGAAAAAGATGGGTTATTTTGCGCAAGAATCTTCGGCCCAATTAAAGATTACGAATGTTTGTGTGGAAAATATAAAAGAATGAAATTTAGAGGTATAATTTGTGAAAAATGTGGAGTTGAGGTAACAAAATCAAATGTGAGAAGAGAAAGAATGGGCCATATTAACTTAGCAACACCCGTTGCACACATATGGTTTTTAAAATCACTACCAAGCCGAATAGCTTTAGCAATAGATATGAAGTTAAAAGAAGTTGAAAGAGTTTTGTATTTTGAAAGCTTTATTGTTATTGAACCAGGATTAACTGGTTTAAAACAAAACCAACTTCTGAATGAAGACGAACTTTTAAAATATCAAAATGAGTTTGGTGAAGAGTCATTTACTTCAGGAATAGGCGCAGAAGCTATTTTAGAAATACTGAAATCAATAAATCTTGAAGAAGAAAAAAATAAATTAATTAAAAATATTAATGAAACAAAATCTAAAGTAGCCGAAGAAAGATCAATTAAAAGATTAAAACTAATAGATTCTTTTATTGAAACTGGCAATAAACCAGAATGGATGATTTTAACTGTTATTCCAGTTATCCCACCTGAGCTAAGACCTCTTGTTCCTTTAGATGGAGGTCGTTTTGCAACGTCAGATTTAAATGATTTATACAGAAGAGTTATTAATAGAAATAATAGATTGAAAAGGCTAATCGATCTTAAAGCTCCGGATATTATAATTAGAAATGAAAAAAGAATGTTACAAGAGTCCGTAGATGCACTTTTTGATAATGGTAGAAGAGGTAGAGTTATAACTGGAACTGGAAAAAGACCATTAAAATCTTTAGCTGAAATGCTTAAAGGAAAACAAGGAAGATTTAGACAAAATTTACTTGGAAAAAGAGTAGATTATTCAGGAAGATCAGTTATTGTTGTAGGTCCAGATTTAAAACTACATGAATGTGGATTACCAAAAAAGATGGCCTTAGAGTTGTTTAAACCATTTCTTTATGCCAGATTGAACAAACTTGGCTTGGCTTCTACAATTAAACAAGCAAAAAAAATTGTTGAAAAAGAAAAGAATGAGGTATGGGATGCTTTAGAACTAATAGTTAGAGAGCACCCAGTTATTTTAAACAGAGCACCAACTTTACATAGGCTTGGAGTGCAAGCATTTGAACCTAAATTAATAGAAGGAGAAGCTATAGAATTACATCCTTTAGTATGTGCAGCATTTAATGCAGATTTTGATGGTGACCAAATGGCAGTACATATTCCATTAAGTTTGGAAGCTCAGCTTGAAGCAAGAGTTTTGATGATGTCAACAAACAATATATTAAGCCCTTCTAATGGAAAACCTATTATAGTTCCTAGCCAAGATATGATACTTGGAATTTATTATTTATCTTTGCAACCAGAAAATAAAAAAAAAATAGATGGTTATTTTATTGATAATCATGAAATAGAGCAAGCACTAGAAATGAACAAGATAAAAGTACATTCTAAAATCATATCAAAATTTGAGACTATTGATAAAAACGGAAACAAAGTTTTTGAAAAGCACACTAGTACTGCTGGAAGATTTTTGTTGGCAAATTTATTACCGAAACATAAAGATATACCATTTTCTTTGGTTGATAGAATATTACCAAAAAAAATTGTTTCAGAAATTATTGACATGGTATTTAGATTTACTGGACAAAAAAATACTGTAATTTTTTGTGATAAATTAAAAGATTTAGGTTTCAAACATGCCTTCAGAGCAGGAATTTCATTTGGTAAAGACGATTTAATTATTCCTGAGAATAAAGAACAATTAATTAATGAAACAAAAAAACTTATATCTGAATATGAAAATCAATATTCAGAAGGATTAATAACAAGAGGAGAAAAATATAATAAAGTTGTAGATGCTTGGTCGAAGTGTACTGACAAAGTTGCTGCAGAAATGATGAAAGGAATTTCGGCTACCGAAATTAGTGATGAACAATTAAAAATTAATTCAGTATTCATGATGGCCGATAGTGGAGCTAGAGGATCAGCTGCTCAAATGAAGCAATTAGCTGGAATGAGAGGTTTAATTGCAAAACCTTCAGGGGAAATTATAGAATCCCCTATTACATCAAACTTTAAAGAGGGATTAACTGCGCTTGAGTATTTTAATTCTACCCATGGTGCTAGAAAAGGTTTGGCTGATACTGCATTAAAAACAGCAAATTCAGGTTATTTAACGAGAAGATTATGTGATGTTGCTCAAGATTTAACAATTACAAAAAGTAGATGTGAAAATCCTGGTAATATAAAATTATCTGAAATTATAGAAGGAGGAAATGTTATAGTTAGTTTATCCGAAAGAGCTCTTGGAAGAGTAGCGGCAAAAGATATAAAAAATCCCTTAACAGGTGATGTAATACTTAAAAAATTTGAAATGATAGATGAATCTTCATGTGAAAAAATTGATGCTGCGGGAGTTAAAATTATAAATGTATTTTCAGTAATCACTTGTTCAATGAAAGAAGGTGTCTGTGCCACATGTTATGGACGAGATTTATCAAGAGGTAAAATGGTTCATTCAGGAGAAGCAATTGGTATGATATCAGCTCAGTCAATAGGTGAGCCAGGAACGCAATTAACTATGAGAACATTTCACGTTGGTGGAACTGCACAAATAAAGCAAGATTCTCAAATAATAACCAAGAATGATGGAATTTTAAAAGTAATAAATACAAACTTGCTAGAAGATTCAAAAAACAGCTTAGTTGTTATGGGAAGAAATACACAATTATCATTAGAAAATGAAAATGGTCTTCAAATAGCTGTCTATAAAGTTCCTTATGGTTCAAAACTATTCTTTAAAAATGATCAAAAAATTAAAAAAAATACAAAAATTTGTGAATGGGATCCATATACAACACCAGTTATTGCTGAAAAAAGTGGAATAGTAAATTATGTTGACTTAATAGATGGTGTGTCGCTTGCTGAGACTTTAGATGACGCTACAGGAATATCATCCAAATCAGTAATTGATTGGAGAGCTCAATCAAAAAATACTGAATTAAAACCAAGGATTACATTAAGAGATGATAAAGGTAATGTTGTTAAAAAAGCTGATGATAATGAAGCAAGATATTATTTAGTACCTGATTCAATATTGTCTGTAAAAGATGGTCAAAAAATTCATGCTGGCGATGTAATAGCTAGACTTCCTAAAGAAACATCAAAAACAAAAGATATTACAGGAGGCTTACCGAGAGTTGCTGAACTGTTTGAAGCAAGAAGACCAAAGGAAAGTGCTATTATTGCGGAAAATGATGGCAAGGTAATATTTGGGAAAGAAGTTAGAGGCAAACAAAAAGTCAGTATACAACCAGAAACTGGCGAAGCATCAAATTACTTAATTCCAAAAGGAAAACATATAAATTTTAATCAAGGCGAAGGAATTAGAAAAGGCGAATATTTATTAGACGGAAGTCCTGCACCTCATGATATATTAAGGATTCTTGGAATTGAAGAGTTAACAGATTATTTTGTTAATCAAGTCCAAGAAGTTTATAGATTACAAGGTGTAGTTATAAATGATAAACACATAGAAACAATTTTAAGACAAATGTTAAAAAAAGTTGAAATAAAAAATTCTGGTGACTCCAAGTATTTACCTGGTGAAATTATTGATAGGATAAAATTTAGTGATGTTAATGATAAACTAAAATCAGAAGGCAAAAAGCCAGCTGTTGGTGAAAGAGTATTAATGGGAATTACTAAGGCATCTCTTCAAACAGAATCATTTATCTCAGCCGCTTCATTTCAAGAAACAACTAGAGTTTTGACTGATGCTGCAATTAGAGGAAAAGTCGATAAGTTATCAGGTTTAAAAGAAAATGTAATAGTAGGAAGACTTGTCCCAGCAGGAACTGGTGTTATAAAAAGCAAATGGAACAAGAAAGCATTAGAGGATGATAAAGAATTTATAGCTAACCAAGAAAGCCAAGATAGTCTTGAAAGCTCAAAAAATCAGATAAATCAACAATAAACTAACTTGATACATACAATTTTGAATTGACAAAATGCATTTCTTATGTATTTTGGCGGTGATTTTGGTTGGAATGTAGTGCCTTATTGCACTAAACGCTGCCAATAAAAAAAATAAAGTCAGCTATTTCTTTCCAAAAATAAAAAATTTTATGCCAACTATTAACCAGTTATTAAAAAAAAAAAGAATAAAACAAAAGTCAAGGGATAAAGTGCCCGCACTAGAAAAATCACCTCAAAAAAGAGGTGTTTGTGTAAAAGTATATACAACAACTCCCAAAAAACCTAATTCTGCATTACGAAAAGTTGCAAGAGTAAGATTATCTAATGGTCATGAAGTAACTTCATATATTCCAGGCGAAGGTCATAATTTACAGGAACACTCAGTTGTTTTAATTCGTGGCGGTCGAGTTAAAGATCTTCCTGGTGTTAGATACCATATTTTAAGAGGAAATTTAGATACACAAGGTGTAACAGCAAGAAAACAACAAAGATCTAAATATGGAGCAAAAAAAGGTAAATAAAAATGTCGAGAAAAAAAAGAGCTCCAAAAAAAATTCCTATAGTTGATTACAAATTTAAATCTAATGTTCTTCCTAAATTAATTAATTCTATAATGTACGATGGAAAAAAAACTGTTGCAGAAAAGATTGTTTATGATGCATTAGATAAGTTAAAAACAAAAGGTAAAGAAGAGCCTATAAATATTTTTAACGAAGCAATTAATAATATTAAACCAACTGTAGAAGTTAGATCAAGAAGAGTTGGTGGAGCGACTTACCAGGTTCCAGTTGAAGTAAAAGCAAAAAGATCTCAAGCATTAGCTCTTAGATGGCTGATAGATGCTTCAAGAAAAAGAAAGAATAAAAAAATGGCAGATAAAATTTTTAATGAGATATTTGATGCTTATCAAAATAAAGGTTTAGCAATTAAAAAAAAAGAAGACACACACAAAATGGCAGAGTCAAATAAAGCTTTTGCTCATTTTAGATGGTAAAAAATTATGCCCAGAACTCATAAATTAGATAAATATAGAAATATAGGAATAATGGCACATATCGATGCCGGCAAAACAACTACTACAGAGAGAATCCTTTATTATACAGGAAAGAGTCATAAAATTGGCGAAGTACATGATGGTGCAGCAACCATGGATTGGATGGAACAGGAACAGGAAAGAGGAATTACAATTACATCAGCAGCAACTACTTGTTTTTGGAGAGATCATAGAGTTAACATTATTGATACTCCTGGGCATGTAGATTTTACTATTGAAGTTGAAAGATCTTTAAAAGTTCTTGATGGAGCAGTTGCTGTATTTGATGGTGTTGCTGGCGTTGAACCACAATCTGAAACTGTTTGGAGGCAAGCTGATAAATATAAAGTGCCAAGAATTTGTTTTGTAAACAAGTTAGATAGGACTGGTGCTAATTTTTTTATGTGCGTTGATATGATAAAAGATAGGTTAGGTGCTAAACCATTGGTTACTCAAATACCTGTTGGAATAGAATCTTCCCTTAAAGGAATTGTAGATTTAATTAAAATGAAAGCAATCATTTGGAAAGATGAGTCATTGGGTGCTGATTTTGAAATTGTTGATATACCTGATGATCTAAAAGAAAGTGCAAATAAACATCGACAAGAATTACTTGAAACAGCAGTTGAACAAGATGAAAAATTAATGGAAGATTATTTGAATGGTAAAGAAATACCAGAAAAAGATATTATTAGATGTATAAGAAAAGGTTGTCTAAAATTCGATTTTGTGCCTGTTTTAACAGGATCGGCATTCAAAAATAAAGGAGTGCAGCCATTATTAGATGCTGTTGTTGATTATTTACCAAGTCCTGAAGACATTGGGTCAATTAAAGGTACTAAACCAGGATCAGAAGATGAATTAGAAATGAAATTTGAAGATACAGCACCTTTTTCGGCATTAGCATTTAAAGTAGCAAACGATCCATTTGTAGGTTCACTAACTTTTATTAGAATATATTCAGGTACAATAAAATCAGGCACTGGAATTTACAATACATCTAAAGATAAAGAAGAAAGAGTAGGAAGAATGCTTTTAATGCATGCTAATTCCAGAGAGGATATTAAAGAGGCAAATACTGGAGATATAGTTGCTTTAGCTGGTTTAAAACACACAATTACAGGACATACTTTGGCTAATGAAGAAAATCCAGTTTTGTTGGAGCCGATGGAATTTCCTGATCCAGTTATCGAAATTGCTGTTGAGCCAAAAACTAAAGGTGATCAAGAAAAAATGGGAGAAGCTTTAGGTCGTTTAGCAAAGGAAGATCCTTCATTTAGAGTAACTTCAGATGAAGAATCTGGACAAACTATAATTAAAGGAATGGGAGAATTACATTTAGATATAATAGTTGATAGGATGAAAAGAGAATTTAAAGTAGAAGCAAATATAGGTGCTCCTCAAGTTGCTTACAGAGAAACTATATTAGGTAATGCAACAGCTGATTATATACATAAAAAACAAAGTGGTGGAGCTGGTCAGTTTGCAAGAGTTAAATTATCTATAGAACCTCTTGAACCTGGAAAGGGAAGAGAAGTTGAAAGTAAAATTAAAGGAGGTGCTATACCTAAAGAATTTATTCCTGGTGTTGAAAAGGGAATAGAATCTGTATCAGATACAGGAATATTAGCAGGTTTTCCTATTATAGATTATAAAGTTACTATTATCGACGGATTACATCACGATGTAGACTCTAGTGTTTTAGCTTTCGAATTAGCATCAAGACAGTGCTTCAAAGAAGCATGTCAGAAAGCAACATTAAAATTATTAGAGCCAGTTATGAGAGTTGAAGTAGTTACTCCGGAAGATTATATGGGAGATGTTATTGGAGATTTGAATAGTAGAAGGGGTCAAATTAATACACAAGAGCAAAGAGGAAATGCTACAGTAATAACTGCTATGGTTCCATTAGCTAATATGTTTGGTTATATAAATAATTTAAGATCAATGTCGCAAGGTAGAGCACAATACTCAATGTTTTTTGACCACTACGATAAAGTACCACAAAATGTACAAGATGAAGTTACAAAAAAAATGGCATAATTTATGGATAAACAAAATATAAGAATTAAACTTAGAGCGTACGATAATAAAATATTAGACCAATCTACAGCAGAGATTGTTAGTACTGTTAAAAGAACAGGTGCTAATATAAAGGGTCCAATACCATTACCTACAAAAATTGAAAAATATACAGTCTTAAGATCTCCACATATTGATAAAAAGAGCAGAGAACAATTTGAGTCAAGAACTCACAAAAGATTAATAGATATAATTGAACCTACTCCACAAACAGTTGAAGCCTTGATGAAATTAGATTTGGCGTCAGGTGTTGATGTAGAGATAAAAATATAATTAAATTATTATGAGTGAAATTGGATTAATTGGAAAAAAAATAGGAATGTCAAGAGAGTTTTATAATACAGGACAATCAGTTCCTGTAACAGTAATTAAATTTGAAAAATGTAGAATTATAAATGTGATAGAAAAAGAGAAAAGAGGCTATTCAGCAGTTCAAATAGGTTTTGGAAAAACTAAACAATCAAAACTTACAAAGCAAATGAAGGGTTTTTTTACAAAAAAAAATACAGAACCAAAGAAAAAATTAAAGGAATTTAGAGTAATAGATACAAATAAATATAAAGAAGGAAATGAGTTTGGAATTGAAATTTTTAATGAAGTTAAGTTTGTAGATGTTCAGTCTAGAACTATTGGAAAAGGATTTGCAGGAGTTATGAAAAGACATAATTTTTCAGGATTAAGAGCAACTCACGGTGTCTCTGTATCACATAGATCACATGGATCTACCGGTCAAAGACAGGACCCCGGCAAAGTGTTTAAAGGTAAAAAAATGGCAGGACACATGGGTAGTAAAATAAGAAAAATGCAAAATTTAGAAATAATCAGATCAGACATTGAAAACAATCTGCTGTTTATTAAAGGATCAATACCAGGTTCAAAAAATACAGAAGTAATGGTCAAAAAATCTATAAAAAATATATCTAAACTTAATATGAAAGAAAAAATTGAAATTATAGAAAAACAAAAAAAAATACCAGAGAAGAAAAAAAAATAAATTATGAAAATTGATAAAATAAATCTAACAGGAAAAAAAGAAACTTTTGAAATTACAGGTAAAATTTTTAGTGATAAAAATTATGATAAATTAATACAGAATGTTATCTATAGACAAAATGCAAATTTCAAAGGAAGAAAAGCTAAAACTAAACAAAAAAACGAAATTATAGGATCGACTGCAAAAATATATGCACAAAAAGGAACTGGTAATGCACGACACGCAAGTAGGAAAGCCCCCATATTTGTTGGGGGAGGTGTTGCTCATGGACCAAAAGGGGAATCATCCTATAAAGTTAGAAAACTTAATAAGCATGAAAAAAAAACTAGTGTATCAGCCATTATATCAAATAAACATAAAACAAAAAATCTTTTAGTTTTCGAAGATTTTAGATCAGAAATTAATAAAACAAAAAAAATGTTTGAAATTTTGAAAAAACATGACGCAAAAAATGCATTATTAATATTTGACAAAAATTCAAAAGAAAAAATATATAAGTCAGTTAAAAATATACCTAATATTAAAATTACTGATGTTAATCATTTTAGTTCCTACGATTTAATTAAATATAATAAAACAATTTTTACAGAAACATCCTTAAAAGAATTGGATAAAAAATATGAATAATCAAAATAAAATACATCTTTATGATAGAATTTTATCTCCTATAATAACAGAAAAATCAACAAATCTATCATCTTTAAATAAAATCAGCTTTAAAGTTCCGTTCAATTCTAACAAAAAAAGTTTAAAAAAAAGTGTAGAAAAAATATTTAAAGTTAATGTTGTTAAAATTAACATAATAAATAAAAAATCTAGATTGAAATTTACTAGAGGAAGAAAAGTAAAAAAAAAAGGATATAAAAAAGCTATAATTACTTTAAAAAAAGGTCAAAATATTGATCTTACAACAGGAGTATAATTTAATATGTCACTTAAAACATTCAAACCGTACACAAAATCTACTAGAGGCACTATACTTGTTAGTAAGTCAAATTTATGGAAGGGCAAACCTTACAAGCCACTAACTTCATCTAAAAAAGCATCAAAAGGTAGAAATAATTTTGGAAGAATAACTTCAAGAAACCATGGCGGAGGACATAAACAAAGATATAGAAATATTGATTTTTACAGAACAGGAAAATCAAAAGTTGAAGTTGAAAGAATTGAATATGATCCTAACAGATCATCTCATATAATTTTAGTTAAAGATAGTGAAGATAAAAGATCTTATTATATTGCACCACAAGGAATTACTGTCGGAGATAAAATTGAAAATGGTGAA
This sequence comes from uncultured Pelagibacteraceae bacterium, assembly GCA_902533945.1. Taxonomy (GTDB): domain Bacteria; phylum Pseudomonadota; class Alphaproteobacteria; order Pelagibacterales; family Pelagibacteraceae; genus Pelagibacter. Next base: position 18,496 of record CACANS010000006.1, read on the forward strand.
AAATGTGAAATCAAAAATGGTAACTGTATGCAGTTGAAAAATATTCCTTCTGGAATGCAAGTTCATAATGTTGAAATTATCCCTGGTGGAGGCGGCAAAATCGCAAGATCTGCAGGTAATTCAGTTACAATTTCAGGAACAGACGGAAATTATACAATTATAAAAATGTCTTCTGGAGAAATTAGAAAAATAGACTCAAGATCAAAAGCTACAATTGGCGTTGTATCAAACCCAGATCAAAAAAATATCAAAATTGGAAAAGCAGGTAGATCTAGATGGTTAGGAATAAGACCACATACTAGAGGAGTCGTAATGAACCCAGTTGATCATCCTCATGGTGGTGGTGAAGGAAAATCTGCTGGCGGTAGACATCCAGTTTCAAGAACTGGTCAATCAGCCAAAGGACTTAAAACAAGAGATAATAAAAGAACAGACAAATATATAATTAGAAGAAGAGGAAAGAGAAAAGGTTAATTATTATGGCTAGATCAGTGTGGAAAGGACCATTTGTAGAAGAAAGCTTAATAAAAAAAGTTGAAATGCAAAAAAATGAAACTAATAAAAAACCAATAAAAACATGGTCAAGAAAATCAACAATTATTCCTGATTTTGTCGGTGTTAGTTTTCTTATATATAATGGAAAAAAATTCATACCCATAACTGTTTCTGAAGATATGGTTGGTCATAAATTTGGAGAATTTTCACCTACAAGACAATTTTCTGGTCATACACCTGCTGATAAAAAAGCACAGCAAGAATCTGCAGCAGCAAAACCACCAGAGGAAAAAAAATAATTTATGAGCAAAGAGCTAAAAAAAAAAGTTGATCCTATAATGAAAGTTAAATCTATAAATAAAAGTATTCGTTCAAGTACAAGAAAAATGAAACCAATACTTAGGGGAATAGTAGGAAAAAAAGTTGAGTATGCAATTAGAGATTTATCATTTTCAGATAAAAGAGTTAGCAAAGATATAAAAAAGACTATTTCTTCTGCTGTTTCAAATGCGGAAAATAATTTTCAAATGGATATAGATAGCTTAATTATTAAAGAAGCCTATTGTGGAAAACAAGTTGTTATGAAAAGATTTAGAGCAAGAGCAAAAGGTAGAGCAGCAGGAATAAAAAAACCTTACTCTAATTTAACAGTAATTTTAGCAGAAAATAAAAAGGAAGTTAAAGATGGGACAAAAAGTTAATCCAATTGGTTTAAGACTAGGCATAAATAGAGGTTGGGATTCACTATGGTATGCAAAGAAGAAAGATTTTGGGAGGTATTTAATTGAAGATTTTAATATTAGAAAACACATTTCTAAAACTGTTGTTAATTCCGGAGTATCAAAAGTTATGATAGAAAGATCAGCAAAAAAATGCTTTATTACAATTTATACTTCAAGACCTGGTTTTGTTATTGGTAAAAAAGGAAGTGATATAGAAAAAATAAAGAAAAAACTTTCTTCATTTACAGATAATGAAATAGTTTTAAACATAAAAGAAGTTAAAAAACCCGAAACAAATAGTTTTTTAGTTGCTGAAAATATAGCTCAACAACTAGTTAAAAGAGTATCATATAGAAGAGCAATGAAAAGAGCTATGCAATCAGCCTTAAGATTAGGAGCAAAAGGAATTAAAGTTTCACTAAGTGGCAGATTAGCAGGTAATGAAATTGCAAGAACTGAATGGCTACGCGAGGGAAGTATACCATTACACACTTTAAGAGCAGATGTTGACTATGCAGAATCTGAAGCATTAACAACTTATGGAATTATAGGTGTTAAAGTTTGGATATATAAAGGTGAAATATTTAGTAAAGAATTTAGCCAAGAAACAAACCGGAAATAATTATGTTACAACCAACAAGATCTAAATACAGAAAAGCACACAAGGGAAGAATTCATGGTAATGCTTCTAGATGTAATTATCTAAATTATGGTGCTTTTGGACTTAAAGCTCTATCACCAGATAGAGTTATATCTAAACAAATAGAAGCTGCACGAGTTGCATTAACAAGATATATGAAAAGACAAGGAAGAGTTTGGACTCGTGTATTTCCTAACATACCAGTTTCAAAAAAACCAACAGAAGTAAGAATGGGTAAAGGAAAAGGATCCCCAGAATTTTGGGCTTGTAGAGTTAAACCTGGAAGAATACTTTTTGAAGTTGATGGTGTTTCTGAAGAAGTTGCAAAAATTGCATTATACAAAGCCTCAGCAAAATTACCTATTAAAACTAAATTTATTAAAAGAATTTAATTATGAAAAACAAAAATAAAAAACCATTAAATAAAACCCAATTAAGTAAAGAATTGGATAAATTGAAAAAAGATTTATTCAATTTTAGATTTCAAAAAATAAATTCTCAAATTAAAGATCCTTCAAAAATTAAGGAAACTAGAAAAAATATTGCAAGGTTAAAAACTCAATTATTGGAGAAAAAAATAAATGCCTAAAAAAATTCTTAATGGTGTAGTAGTCGGAAATAAAGCAAATAAATCAATTACAGTTTTAGTAGAAAGAAAATATCAACATCCAATTCTTAAAAAAGTAATTAAATCAAAAAAAAGATATGCAGCTCATGATGAGAGAAATGAGTGTCAGATAGGTGATAAAGTAAAAATTATTGAATGCAAACCATTTTCAAAAACAAAAAAATTTGAATTATTGGGAGATAAAAAATGATACAGGTACAAACAGAACTTCAAGTTGCAGATAATACTGGTGCAAAAAGAGTAGAGTGTATCAAAGTACTTGGTGGATCAAAAAGACGTTATGCAAGTATTGGTGATATAATAGTAGTGGCTGTTAAGGAAGCCATTCCTAAAGGAAAAGTAAAGAAAGGTTCTGTGCATAAAGCAGTTGTAGTAAGAGTGAAAAAGGGAATTCATAGAAAAGATGGATCAAAAGTTAGATTTGATAACAATGCAGCAGTATTAACAGATGAAAAGGGTGAACCTATTGGGACAAGAATATTCGGACCAGTAACAAGAGAATTAAGAACTAGAGGACAAATGAAAATAATATCTTTAGCACCAGAGGTTCTCTAAATGATAAAAAAAGGAATGAAAGTAAAAATTTTAGCAGGCAAAGATAAAGCCAAGACTGGAGAAATTATTGAAGTTGATAGAAAAAACCTTAGAGCAAAAGTTAAAGATATAAACATGGTTAAGAAACATATTAAGACTACAAAAGAAAAAAAAGGTGGGATTTTTAATAAAGAAAATTTTATACATTTTTCAAATTTACTGCACATAGATGCAAAAATAGATAATAAAAATGAAAAAGAAAAAAAGGTTATTAAAAAATGATACCAAGATTAAAAGAAGCATATAAAAAGAAAATTCAATTAGAGTTAAAGGAAAAATTTGGATTTAAAAACATCTATATGACTCCAAAACTTCAAAAAGTTGTAATAAATATGGGATTAGGCATCGATGGAAATGATTCAAAAGTAATTAAAGCATGCGAAGATGATTTGTCTAAAATTGCTGGTCAAAAACCTCTGAAAACAAAATTTAAAAAATCTATTTCTAATTTTAAAACAAGAAAGAATACAAATGCTGGATTAAAAGTTACTTTGAGAAAAAATAAAATGTATGAATTTATAGACAGATTAGTGAATATTGCGTTGCCAAGAATTAAGGATTTTAGAGGTTTGTCCACAAAAGGATTTGATAATTTTGGAAATTATACATTTGGAATAAAAGAACATATAATTTTTCCTGAAGTCAATTTTGATAAAGCTGAAAAGATAAGAGGTCTTGATATAACTATTGTAATAAAATCTCTAGATAAAAAACATAGTGTCGACCTTTTGGAAAAATTAAATTTTCCATTTAATAAAGAAAGGAATAATTAAAATGGCAAAACTAAGCTCTATAAATAAAAATAATAAAAGAATTAAACTTTCAAATAAATTTTACAAAAAAAGAAGTTCTTTAAAAAAAATAATAATGGATAAAAAATTACCATTAGAAGAAAGATTTAAGGCTCAACAAAAATTATCAAAACTGCCAAGAAATTCTGCAAAAAATAGAGTTATGAACAGATGTCAAATTACTGGAAGACCTCACGGAGTTTATAGAAAATTAAAAATTTCTAGAATTGCTTTAAGAAAATTAGGATTAGAAGGTAAGATTCCAGGATTAGTTAAATCAAGCTGGTAGGAGGAATATATTATGAGTATGACAGACCCAATAGGAGATATGATTGTAAGAATAAAAAATGCACAAATGAGAAATCACAAATTTGTTCAACTTCCATCATCAAACTTTAAAGCTAAAATAGCTGAAGTTCTTAAAACTGAAGGTTATATAATTGATTATTCAATTAATAAAAATGATTCAAATAAAATTTCTCTTAAAATAAATTTAAAATACAATTTAGGTAATCCTGTTATTAGCACAATAGAAAGAATATCTAAACCTGGAAGAAGAATCTTTTCAAGCGCTGAAAGTTTACCCAAAATAAATAACGGTCTTGGAATAGCAATTGTATCTACATCAAAAGGAGTAATGTCTGATATTGATGCAAGAAAAAATAAGCTTGGTGGAGAAATAATTTGTAAGGTATTTTAATGTCAAAAATTGGAAAAATAAATATATCAATCCCTGAAAAAGTAAAAATAGCTATTAACGGTTCTTTAGTAAATATAGAAGGTCCAATAGGAAAAAAATCATTAAAAATTGATTCTGATATTTTTGATTTAAAATTAAGTGATAAAAATGAAATATCAATTAAACCTAAACAAATTAACAAAGATACTAAAAGATTATGGGGAATGAATAGAAGTCTTTTAAATAACGCTATATTAGGCGCTTCAAAAGGTTATGAAAAAAATTTAGAATTAAGCGGTGTTGGCTACAGAGCATCAATAAAAGATAAAAAACTAAATCTACAATTAGGATTTAGTCATGATATAAATTTTGATATCCCAGATGAGGTTAAAATTATTGTAGAAAAACAAACCTTAATAAAAATTTCAGGATTCGATAAACAACAAGTTGGAGAAATAGCGGCTAAGGTTAAATCTATACGACCACCTGAACCATATAAAGGAAAGGGAATAAAAGAAAAAGGTCAATATATATTAAGAAAAGAGGGTAAAAAAAAATAATGAAGTTAAATACTGATAAAAGAAAGATTTACAGAGTAAGAAACAAGCTGAAAAAAATAAGTAGCACTGATAGATATAGACTTTCTATAAAAAGATCTTTAAAAAATATTTCGGCTCAAATAATTGACGATAAAAATAATAAAACCTTAATGTCTACTTCTTCAACACAAAAAGATATTAAATCAATGAAATTAAAAAACAAATCAGAATTGTCAATAAAGGTAGCAGAAAAATTAGCTAAAGAAGCTAAAGATAAAAAAATAATCAAGATATATTTTGATAGAGGAGTTTACAAATATCATGGAAGAATAAAATTATTTGCTGAAACTCTTAGAAAAAATGGTATGGATTTTTAAATATGGAAAAAAACAAAGAATTAGTAGAAAAATTAGTTCACATTAATAGAATAACAAAAGTTGTTAAGGGTGGTAGAAGGTTTGGTTTTTCAGCACTAGTTGTTGTAGGCAATCAAACTGGTAAAATTGGAGTTGCTCATGCTAAAGCAAAACAGGTACCAGATGCTATTAAAAAAGCTAACGATTTAGCAAAAAGAAATTTAATTCAAATTCCATTAAGAGAAGGACGAACAATACACCATGATATTGTTGGAAAAGATGGAGCTGGAAAAATTAAACTTAGATATGCTCCAAAAGGTACTGGAATAATAGCAGGTGGTCCAGTCAGAGCTGTATGTGAAGTTTTAGGAATAAAAGATTTAGTAGCAAAATCACTTGGTACTTCTAATCCTCATAATGTTATTAGAGCTACTGTTAAAGCATTAAAAAACCAAAATTCACCAAAATATATTTCAAATTTAAGAAATAAAAAAATATCAGAAATTATTGAAAAAAGGGGCTCATGATTAAATTAAATAAATTTACAAAAATAAAAAGTAAAAAATTAAGAGTAGGAAGAGGCATCGGTTCTGGCAAAGGCAAAACTTCTGGAAGGGGTCATAAAGGCCAAAAATCTAGATCTGGTGTTGCTATTAAAAGTTTTGAAGGTGGACAAATGCCTTTATTTAGAAGATTACCTAAAAGAGGTTTTAATCCTATTAAAAAGAAAGCAATTAAATCTTTTAATTTAAAAAATATACAAAGATTTATAGATGAAAAAAAGATTAATTCTAATAGCAAGATAGATATAAAAACTTTACAACAACTAAAAATAGTAAATAAAAAAATAAATATTATAAAAATTCTTGGAGCAGGTGAAATTAAAAATAAAATTGATTTTGATAATGTGCTTGCTACTAAAGCAGCAGTTAAAAAAATTGAAAATTTAGGTTGTAAAATTACTTTAATAAAAAATAAATAATTTTTTTATGAGTTTTTCATCACAAAATGTTGATTTAAGAAATAGGATTCTATTTACTATATTTATTCTCACAATTTATAGGCTTGGTACTTTTGTCCCTTTGCCTGGCATTGATCCAGATCAACTTCAAGAATTAATTAACAATAATCAAAAAGGATTATTAGGAATGTTTAATGTTTTTGCGGGTGGTGCAATAAGCAGAATGGCAATTTTTGCATTAGGTATAATGCCATATATTTCATCATCTATTATTGTTCAATTAATGACTGGCGTTTCTGAATATTTTAAAAATTTAAAAAATCAAGGAGAAGCCGGTAGAAAAAAAATTACACAAATAACAAGATATGGAACCGTTTTACTTGCAACAATTCAAGGTTATGGTTTAGCTGTTGGTCTAGAATCTTCTGGTGGTTTAGTAATTAATCCAGGTACATTTTTTAAAATTTCCACAGTTACATCTATAGTTGCTGCCACTATTTTTCTAATGTGGTTAGGTGAACAAATAACTCAACGGGGAATTGGAAATGGTATATCACTTATAATATTTTCTGGAATTGTAGCAGAAATACCACGTGCGCTTGTTACTACTTTTGAATTAGGACGAACTGGTGCTCTTTCAACAGTTATTATAATTTCAATATTTGTATTACTAGTATTAACTATAATGTTTATTGTATTTATGGAACGTGCATTAAGAAAAATTTTAATAAATTATCCTAAAAGACAAATGGGTAATAAAATTTATGGAGGTGATTCTTCATATTTGCCATTAAAAATTAATTCAGCAGGTGTAATTCCTGCAATATTCGCATCAGCATTATTATTACTCCCAACTACATTTTCTAATTTTAATTTTTCAAATAATGAAAATTTAATTAATTTCTCATCTTTTTTTGCTCAAGGACAACCTTTGTATATGCTATTGTATGCATCTGGTATTATTTTTTTTACTTTTTTTTATACCTCTATAGTATTTAATCCAAACGAAACTGCAGAAAATTTAAGAAAATATGGTGGATTTATTCCAGGTATTAGACCTGGCGAAAGTACAGCTCTTTATATAGATAACATTTTGACAAAATTAACTACAATTGGAGCTTTATATTTGACTTTAGTTTGTTTGATGCCAGAATTTTTAATAGCAAATTATCCAATACCATTTTATTTAGGAGGAACTTCCATTCTTATTGTTGTAGTAGTAGCTATAGACACAATAACACAAATACAAACAAGATTAATGAGCTCACAATATGAGCAATTAATAAAAAAAACAAAATTTAACAAAAATTAATGAATTTAGTTTTATTTGGACCACCAGGTTCTGGAAAAGGAACTCAAGCAAAAAATTTAGTAAAAAAATTAAATAATTTTCAAATATCAACTGGTGAAATATTAAGAGATGAAATTAAAAAAGATACAGAAATTGGTAAGAAAATAATAAATAATATGAATGAGGGAAAATTTGTTGATGATGAAATTGTTAATAAACTTATGAAAAAAGTAATATATGATCCACAAAAAAAGAATAAGTTGATTTTTGATGGATATCCCAGAACTATAGATCAAGCAAAAAATTTAGATTTATTGCTAAAAGATTCAAATCAAAAAATAGATTTTGTTTTTTATCTCAATATAAATAAAGATACAGTAATAAAAAGAATTGAGAGAAGAAAAATTTTAGAAAAAAGATCAGATGATGATTTAAATACCATTCTCAAAAGATATGATGCTTACATGAAAACAACTAGACCTGTCTTAGATTATTACTCAACTAAATCTAATTTTAAAGAAATCGACGGAGGCTTAAAAATTGCTGAAATTACTAGTAAAATCAGTAGTATTTTAAAGGTTTAAAAGTTGACATTAGAAAAACTTATTATATAAAAGGCTAGATTTTATCTCAAAAAAATGGCTCGTATAGCAGGTGTAAATATTCCGCAAAACAAAATTGTCCAAGTAGGGCTAACTTATATATATGGCATCGGAGATAAATTTTCTAAACAAATATGTGGAGCCTTGGATATTCCAAAATCAAAAAGAATAAATGAGCTTACAGATGATCAAATCTTGAAAATTCGCGAATATATAGATCAAAACTTTTCTGTAGAAGGAGATCTTAGAAGAGAAAATTCTTTAAGTATAAAAAGATTGATCGATTTAGCATGCTATAGGGGATCAAGACATAAAAAAAAACTTCCTGTTAGAGGACAGAGAACTCGATGCAATGCCAGAACAAGAAAAGGAAAAGCAATTGCTATTGCTGGAAAAAAACTTACACCATTAAAGAAATAAGAAATGAAAAAAGAAATTGAATCTAAAGAAGATAAGGAAAAGAAAATAAAAGTAAAAAAAAGCACTTATTCCAAAAAAAAAAAAGTTAAAAAAAATATTTTAAATGGAATAGCATATGTTCAGTCAACCTTTAATAATACTATAATTTCAATTGCAGATACTAATGGCAATGTTATATCGTGGGCTTCATCAGGCCAAAAAGGATTTAAAGGATCAAGAAAATCCACTCCATATGCTGCTCAAGTTGCAGCAGATTCTGCTGCATCAAAAGCATTAGAATTTGGAATGAAAAATTTAAATGTAGAAATTAAAGGACCAGGCTCTGGTAGAGAGACTGCTTTAAGAGCATTGCAATCTAGAGGATTTAAAATTTTATCTATTAAAGATACAACACCAATGGCACACAATGGTACTAGGCCACCAAAAAAAAGGAGAGTTTAATGGAAAACTTAGATGTTAACGCAAAAAATTGGAAATCAATGATAAAACCTGCAAAGCTTGAGATTCAACAAAGTGATGATAAATCCCAAGCTAAAATAATAGCTGAACCTTTGGAGAAAGGATATGGCTTAACATTAGGAAATTCATTAAGAAGAATATTATTGTCATCCATTAGAGGTACAGCAGTTACTGCAATTCAAATAGATGGCGTATTACATGAATTCACGTCAATTAAAGGTGTAAGAGAAGATGTTACTGATATAGTTTTAAATGTTAAATCTTTAGCTTTAAAAAGCCAGTCAGAAGGATCAAAAAAATTAGTTTTAGATGCAAAAGGACCGGGAGAAATAAAAGCTTCTAATATTACTTCAGTTCCAGATGTTGAAATTCTAAATCCAGAACTTGTTATTTGTAATCTTGACGAAAAAACGAATTTTCATATGGAAATGACTGTTGGATCTGGAAAAGGGTATGTTTCTGCAGATATGAACAAACCTGAAGAACCACCATTAGGTTTAATACCAATAGACTCATTGTTTAGTCCTGTAAAAAAAGTTTCTTATTCAATTAGTACAGCTAGAGAAGGTAAAGCTCTTGATTATGATAAACTTATTATGAATGTTGAAACAAATGGATCAATATCCGCAGAAGATGCGGTTGCTTACTCAGCAAGAATATTTCAAGACCAACTTGGAATGTTTATTAATTTTAATGAACCACAAGAAATTGTTGTTAAGGAAACTAGCAAAGAACCTGAATTTAACAAAAATCTTTTAAGAAAAGTTGATGAGCTTGAATTGTCTGTAAGATCTATGAATTGCCTTAAAAATGATAATATAATCTATATAGGTGATTTAGTTCAAAAATCAGAAGGGGAAATGCTTAGAACACCAAATTTTGGTAGAAAATCATTAAATGAAATAAAGGAAGTTTTAACAGGAATGTCATTATATTTAGGAATGGAAATACCTAATTGGCCCCCAGAAAACATTGCAGAACTATCAAAAAAACTTGAAGAGTCAATATAATGAGACATCGTTTAGGAAATAAAAAACTTAATCGAACTTCTGAGCATAGAAAAGCTTTAATAAAAAACATGTTAAATTCACTTATAAAATATGAACAGATAAAGACCACCTTACCTAAAGCTAAAGTTTTAAGACCTCAAGCAGAAAAAATTATAACAATCGGAAAAAAACAAAATTTACAAAATACAAGAAAATTAATTTCAAAGTTACAGAGTAAAGTATCTACCAAAAAAGTTTTTGATATTCTTTCGAAAAGATATAATTCTAGAAATGGAGGATATACTAGAATTATAAAAGCAGGATATCGTTATGGTGACAATGCACCTTTAGCAATAATTGAATTTGTTGATAGAGATGTTCAGGCAAAAAGAGTAGATAAAAAGAAAAAAGATATACCAAATGAATCTAAAGAAGAAAAAAAAATAGCAACAGCCTAAGCTTTAATAATAATATCAAGTATAATGAAAAAAACATACATTGTTGAATCAATGTTCAACAATATGAGAATTGATCGTTGGATAAGAAAAAAAATTGAGCCAATACCACAAAGTTTAATTGAGAAGAGTCTTAGGAATGGAAAAATTAAACTTAACAATAAAATAGTTAAAAGCTCTTTCAAAGTTAAATCAAAAGACATTATAGATATTTATAGTTTTAAATATAAAAAATTTATAATAGAAAAAAAAAAGATTTTACAATCCAATAGTATTATCAAATCTAATGAAGACTTAATCATAGACGATAATGAAGACTTTGTTGTGTTAAATAAATCGTCAGGAATTCCAGTACAAGGAGGCACTAAATCCAAAAAAAATATAGTCGATATTTTTTCTCAAAGTAAAATTTTTGCTAATTCTAAACCTTTCCTTGTTCATAGATTAGACAAAGATACATCGGGAGTTTTTATAATAGGTAAACATAGAAAAGCTGCACAATTACTTACATCATTATTTAGACTTAGAATGGTTCATAAAACTTATTTAGCTATCTGTCATGGTGAATTGCATAAAGATAAAGGTGTATGGGATAATTTTTTACTCAGATATGAAAATAATAAACCTATATATGAAAAAGCTAAAACACTATTTAAAGTCCTAGATAAAAATTCAAATTGCAGCCTTGTGCAAATGAATCCTGTAACTGGACGAAAACATCAACTTAGAAAACAACTGCATATGATCGGACATCCCATATACGGTGATAAAAAATATTATTTGAATACAAACAAACAATATAAAGAAAAAAAATTACTATTACATTCATATAAAATTAAGTTCATGATAAATAATAAAAAATTTACTTATAAAGCTTTGTTACCTGAATATTTTAAAAAAATTTTAAAAATTAAAAGACTTAATTATTCAAATAGCTAATTAAGTTTTTTGCAATTTTTTTTTCGATACCACTATAATTTTGATCTTTTATTTTTTTTAAATTTATAACTGATTTATTTTTAATTCCGCATGCAATAATTTTTTTATATTCATCAAGGCTATTAGTAACATTTATTGAGAAACCATGATATGCAATCCATTTTTTTATTCTAAGACCTATGGCCGCAATTTTTTTAATTTTACCTTTATCATTAACCCATATTCCTATATTTTTTCTATCAGAATATGATTTGATTCCATATTGATTTAGAGTTTTAATTATGGTTTTTTCTAAAATTAAAATAAACTTTCTTACATCTTTATTTCTTTTACTTAAATCAATAACAAAATAGCATATTTTTTGACCTGGACCATGCCAAGTTATTTTTCCTCCTCTATTAGTTTTTATAACTTTTAAACTATTATCTAAAATTTCATTTTTTTTTGATCTTATTCCACCAGTGTAGATACTTGGATGTTCTAGCAACCATATTAATTCAGATGCTTTTTTAGCTTGCACCATATTTATTCTTTCCTCAATAAAAGATATAGCTTTCATATATTCTACAGGTTTTTTTGATATTTTAATCTCAATATTCATTAAGTATTTGTATTATACAAATTATGCATTAATAGTGCATATAATTTATGGATAGAATTTATGACTTTAACAAAAAAAATCAAAGATAAAAAAGTCAATTTTGAATTTAACAAGGAATATATTAAAGTTGTTACTGACAAGATTGCAGCCAATGATGCAATTTTTATTACAAATTCTTTTAAAGAAATTCATCCATCTGATGCTGCTGATATAATTGAACATTTAAATGAAAATGATAGAGAAAACTTAATAAAGTTAAATAATTTTAAGATAGCACCAGAAGTCTTTGTCGAACTCAACGAATCTATTCAAACCGAAATTATTAGATATTTGTCTAATGATTCCATTGTTTATATTCTTAAAAACTTAGAGTCAGATGATGCAATTAAAGTATTAGAAAACTTAGAAGAAAAAAATAAAAACAGTATATTAAGTTCACTTCCACCAAAAGACAGATTTATTCTTTTAGAAAGCTTAAGTTATCCAGAAGATTCAGCGGCAAGAATAATGCAAAGGGAATTTACTGCAATACCTAGCAACTGGTCAGTTGGACAAACAATAGATTATTTGAGAGAAAATGAAGATTTGCCAGATCAATTTTTAGAAATCTTTATAGTGGATAATGAATTTAAGCCTATTGGGACAGTTCCTTCCTCAAAAGTTTTAAGAACACCTAGGGAAGCAAAAATGATTTCTATTATGAACGAGTCACAATTATCCATACCTGTTGATATGGATAGAGAAGAAGTTGGTCATTTATTCGAAAATTATAACCTTAATTCTGCTTGTGTAGTAGATAAAACTAATAAATTAGTTGGAATGATAACAAGTGATGATGTACTTACCGTTTTAAAAGAAGAAGCTGAAGAAGATGCCTTAAGACTTGCTGGTGTAGGAGATGAAGAAATAACAGATGGTGTTTTTAAAAAAACTAAAAGAAGATTTAACTGGCTACTATTAAATTTATTTACAGCTATAATTGCTTCAATAGTAATAGGTTTTTTTCAAGAAGATATAGAAAAAGTTGTAGCATTGGCTGTACTGATGCCTATAGTTGCTTCAATGGGAGGAAATGCTGGGATGCAAACCCTAGCTGTTACGATAAGAACTATTGCTACAAATCAATTAACCAAAAATAATTTTACACAAAATGTTTTAAAAGAATTTTTAATTGGAATTTTAAATGGATGTATATTTGCTATTATAAGCGCAGTTGTTGTTCAGATATGGTTTAATGATATAACATTATCTTTAATAATATCAATTTCTATGGTTTTAAATATGATTGTTGCAGGCTTATTCGGCATTTTAGTTCCGATATCTTTAAAAAAATTTAATATTGATCCAGCTATAGCATCAAGCGTTTTTGTTACAACAATTACTGATGTTATTGGCTTTTTATCTTTTTTAGGTATTGGAGCTTTTTTCTTTTATAACTAACTAAAAATTGTCAATTAATCTTATATTTTTTAAATAATAAGCAATAAAAATTTTAAAATTTTTTCTATTATAACTTTTAGATAGATTTATTTTATTTCTGATTTCAAAATAATCTATTTTAATTTTTTTTGAATTGATATTGTTTCTTACTATATTGATATTTAATTTATTCTTGAAATTTTTTTTTATAGAAGAATAAAATTTATAAATGGATTTTGATACAAAACTGGCATTATTAATATCGTTTTTTGAAAGAAGAAAGTTTCTAGATGAATAAGGCAATAAGTTATTAAACCTAACTGTTTTGCACTGTTTAATTTTTGTTTTAAATCTATTTCTAATAAACTTTTTAATTAAAAAAATTTGTTGAAAATCTTTTTCACCTAAAAAGATAAATTTAGGTTTTATTTTAAGTAAAAATTGATTAATTACTGCTAAAACACCTTCAAAATGTCCTGGTCTATATTTAGCACATAAAATTTTATCTTTTTTATCTAACTTAATTTTCATATTTTTTTTATTTTTATAAATTTCACTAATTTTTGGTATTAACAAGTAGTCAATTTTAATTTTTTTTAACACTTTAATATCCCTGTATAAATTTTTTGGATAGTTTATCAGATCTTTTTTGTTGTTAAATTGTGAAGGGTTTATAAAAATACTAACTAAAGTTTTATTACATTTTTTTTTAGATTCTTTAATTAAAGAAATATGTCCTTTATGCAAAGTGCCCATTGTTGGCACAAATCCAACATTTGCCTTAAAATTAACTTTTTTATTTAATTTATTAATGCTTTTAAAAATTATCATTTATGGTAATTCAATTAATTAATACATTTTAATGATTAGACAAGCAATAATACCATTAGCAGGATTAGGCACAAGACTTTTGCCATTAACAAGTGTTTTTGCAAAAGAACTTTTACCAATAAATGGAAAGCCAGGCATTGAGTACATCATCGACGAATGTATTGATGCGAATATAAAAGAAATAATTTTTATAATATCAAAAAAAAAAGCAATAATAAGAAAATATTTTAATAATGATAAATTCTATAAAAACATATTAAAAAAGAAAAAAGACAAGAGAATAAGAAAAGAATATAAAAAAATACAAAAATATAATAAAAAAATTAAATTTGTATATCAAAATTCACCAAAAGGTACTGGTGATGCTGTGTTAAAAACTCAAAAATATATTAAAGATAATTTTTTTTTAATGTTATTACCCGATGATCTTATAATTAAAAGAAACTGCTCAAAAGACATGATATCTATTTATAAAAAAAACAAATGTTCTGTTATGGCAAGTATGAAAGTAAACAAAAAAACTGTCAATAGATGGGGCATATATTCAAAAAAATCAAATATAAATAAAAATAATTTTTTTATAAAAGACGTTATTGAAAAACCTAGTATTAATTCTGCACCATCCACTAATGCTGTTATAGGAAGATATATTCTTCCAAAAAAAATATTTACAAAACTTAAAAGTCAAAAAAAAGGCAAAGGTGATGAAATTCATATTACTGATGCTATAAGAAGATTAATTATTGATGGTGAAAAATTTATAGGCCACTCATTTAAAGGCAAATACTTGGATTGTGGAACTTTGAATGGTTATATTAAATCATCACAAGAAATTTATAAATTATGAAATTATGTATGATAGGAACTGGATACGTTGGACTTGTAAGTGGCGCTTGCTTTTCTGATTTAGGCAATGATGTTATTTGTGTTGATAAAGATATTGATAAAATCAATAAATTAAAAAAAGGAATTATACCAATCTATGAACCTGGTTTAGAAGAATTAGTAAAAAGAAATTATAAATCAAATAGACTATCATTTACCTCAAATATTTCTGAGGCAATTACAAAATCAAATATTGTTTTTATATGCGTAGGAACACCAACGAAAAAAAATAATAACTCAGCAGATTTAAGTCAAGTGCTTAGTGTAGCTAAAATAATTAGCAAAAATATTAAATCTCAAAAAATAATTGTTAATAAATCAACTGTACCAGTCACAACAGGTGATAAAGTTGAAAAAATTATCTCTAAAAAAGTTAATAAAAAAATATTTTCAGTAGCTTCAAATCCAGAGTTTTTGAGAGAAGGAGAGGCAATTAATGATTTTAATTATCCTGACAGAATTGTTATTGGAACTTCTAACAAAAGAGCTAATAAAATTTTAAAATCACTTTATTCCCCGCTTATATCAAAGGGTTCAAAATATATTAATACTTCTAGACGTGGCGCTGAATTAATAAAATATGCTTCTAATGCCTTTTTAGCTACAAAAATTTCATTTATTAATGAATTGGCAAATTTATGCGAAAAAACTAATACCAATATCGAAGATATTTCAATAGCAATGGGCTTAGATAAAAGAATAGGAGGTAGATTTTTAAGAGCCGGTCCTGCTTATGGTGGATCATGTTTTCCTAAAGATACAAGAGCTATTGTTGATACAGCAAATCAATTTAAAACTAATTTATCAATAATTAAAAGTGTAATTAAATCGAATGAAAATAGATCAAAGTTATTACTTAATCGAATTTCAGCAATATTAAAGAATAGAATAAAAAATAAAAAAATTTGTTTTTTAGGAGTTACATTCAAAGCCAATACAGATGATATGAGAGAATCTTCTAGTACAAAAATGATACCTTATTTTTCAAAAAAGGGTGCTAAAATTACTTATTACGATCCAACTGGATATAAAAATGAATTTAAAAATTTTAAAAATGTGTATTATGCATCAAATATTAAAGAAGCATGCAACGGTGCGGATTTAATTATCATTCATACTGAATGGAATGATTTTAAATCATTAAATTTCGAAAAATTAAATAATAAAAAAAATTTCTCAGTTTATGATATGAGAAATATTCTACAAAATGAAAAAATTAAAAAAAATAATATAAAATATTTTGGAATTGGTAGATAATTAATTTAATTCAAATATAGCATCGATTTCAACAGCTACACCTAATGGCAAACTATTAACACTAATAGCAGCTCTTGTATGCATTCCTTTATCCCCAAAAATTTTAACTATTGTATCAGATGCTCCATTAATAACTTTTGGTTGCTCAATATAGTTATCATCAGAATTTACAAAACCTACAAGTTTTATACATGATTTAATTTTACTAAGATCGTTATTTAATATTTTATTAGCTTGCGCAACTATACTTAACGCACATCTCATAGCAGCATTATATCCATCTTCTGTAGTTAAATTTTTTCCTAATTTACCCTTTATCAGATTACCTTTATTATCTATTGAAATTTGGCCAGAAATAAAAAGTAAATTACCTGTAATTTTACTAGCCACATAAGAACCTACAGGATCAGCAGCTTTCGGTAATAAAATATTATTTTTTTTTAAATTTTCCTCTATACTCATATATTTAATAAATTTTCTCTTTAAGTTTATTTAATTTTTTTTTTTCTTTAGACCATTCTTTTTTTTGATAATCCTTAGTATCTTTTACAATATTTTTCCCAGCTGAAATGGTTTTTTTTTTTAAATTTCCTGCTTTACATTTTAAAAACTCTTTAGAAAGTTTTTTATAGCTTGTACAGTCAACTAATTCCTTGGAATATAAATTGGTAGAAAGTAAATTTGATAAAATTAAAATAAAAATTATTTTTTTCATTTTTTTTTCTTTTTCTTATTTCTATCGTATTCTTTTCTTTTCTCAATTAATATTAAAGCATCTTCCATTGTTAATTCTGTAGGATCTTTTTCTTCTGGTATAGTAGCATTTAATGACTTATATTTTATATATGGACCATATTGTCCTTTCATAATTCTAACAGCCTTTTTATCATCTGGATGTTCACCAAGATCTTTTATAAGAGAGGAAGATATTCTTCCTGGTTTTGCTTCAGATATAAGTGTAATTGCACGATTTAGTCCAATGGTAAAAATTTCTTCAACATTTTCTAGTCTTGCAGATTTATTATCACATTTTAAATATGGACCGAACCTTCCTGAATTTATTGATATATCTTTTCCATTTTCTGGATGTTGACCAATAATTTTTGGAAGTGAACATAGGTATTTCGCCTTATTCAAATCAACTTGATCGATTTCTATTCCTTTAGGTATAGAGACATTTTTTATATTATTATTATCCTTTTTCTTTTTTTTTGTTGTTGTTTCTTCTTTGATCATTTCATATTGAAGATAAGGACCAAATCTTCCAATTTTTAAGTAAATGTCTTTACCATTTTCATTTTGACCAATTAGTTTTGGTTCTGCTAATGCAATTTGATCATTTGCCTTAGACTTAGATAAAGGTCTGGTAAATTTACATTCGGGATAGTTTGAACAACCAATAAAAGCACCACCTCTAAAACTATTTTTTAAACTTAATTGGCCAGTATTGCATAATTTACATTTTCTATTAATTTTACCATTTTCGTCTGACTCAAAAATTAGTTCTCCAAGACTTTCATTTAAAAGGTCTAAAACTTCTCTAGTTCTTTTTTCTTTAACATTTGAAACATTACTATTGAAATCTTTCCAGAAATTATTAAGAACTTTAATCCATTCCTCTTTACCTGATGTTATATCGTCTAACTGTTCTTCTAATCCAGCAGTAAAACCATAATCAACATATTTTGTAAATAACTTTTCCAAGAAAGCCGATAGTAATTTACCTCTATCAGTAGGAAAAAAACGTTTGTTAATAACATCTGCGTATCCTCTATTTGATATTACAGAAATAATACTTGCGTAAGTAGAAGGTCTTCCAATACCTAATTCTTCAAGTTTTTTAACCAAACTAGCCTCTGAATATCTTGGAGGTGGTTGTGTGAAATGTTGTTCATCAATGAATTCTTCAGTTAAAACTTCTTCTTTATTTACATCAGGCAGAATTTTTTCATCCTCGTCATCAATTCTTGTTAGTTTTAAAAATCCATCAAATTTAATTGTAGATCCAGAACATTTGAATTGGTTTAAATTATTATTAGAAACAATTGTTATAGTTTTTCTATCAAATTTAGCAGCTTCCATTTGTGATGATAGAGCTCTCGACCATATTAAATCATATAATTTAATTTGATCAGTACTCAAGAATTTTTTCATACTATCTGGTGTTCTAGATATATCGGTAGGTCTTATCGCTTCATGTGCTTCTTGGGCATTTTTTGCTTTTTTCCCTGAATAATTATTAGGATCATTTGGTAGATAACTATTTCCATAGGAATTTTTAATAAATGTTCTAAAGTCTGTTACAGCATCTTTTGATATATTTGTACCATCTGTTCTCATATAAGTAATTAACCCAATAGTATCTCCATCTATATCTATTCCTTGATATAACCTTTGAGCAATTTGCATTGTCCTAGATGCCCCAAAACCTAATTTACTTGATGCCGTTTGTTGTAAAGTTGATGTAGTGAATGGACCAAGAGGATTTCTTGTGTAAACTTTAGAATTTATATCTGAAATTTGGTATTTTGTTTTTTTTATTTCTTCAATTGCTTTATTTATATCTTCTTTCTTTCTGAAAGAAAATTTCTCAACTTTAGTTTCATTAAGAATTACTATATTTGAATTTAAAATATCTCCTTTTGAAGTTCTAAAATTTACATTTAAGGTCCAAAATTCCTCTGGTATAAATTGTTCTATCTCATGCTCTCTTTCAGTTAATAATCTTAATGCAACAGATTGCACTCTTCCAGCCGATTTAGAACCAGGCAATTTAGTCCAAAGAATAGGGGAAATATTAAATCCAACAAGATAGTCTAGCGCTCTTCTTGCCATGTATGCATCGACTAGTTTTGGTTCTATACTTCTAGGATTATCAATTCCATTAGTAACAGCTTTTTTGGTAATTTCATTAAAGACTACTCTTTCAATTTTTTTATCCTTTAAAAGTTTTTTTTCCTCCAAGTATTCTTTTACATGCCACGCAATTGCTTCACCCTCTCTATCAGGGTCAGTTGCAAGAATTATTTTTTTAGAACTTTTTGCAGCATCTGTTATTTCTTTTAAGTATTTTTTTGAAAAACTGTCAACTTCCCATATCATTTTAAATTTATTCTCTGGATCAACTGATCCATTTTTAGAAGGAAGGTCTCTTATATGTCCATAACTTGCTAAAACTGTGAAATTATCACCTAAATATTTATTAATAGTTTTTGCTTTCGCAGGACTTTCAACAATGACGAGATTCATCTAATGAGAACCTACATAAAACATATAGATAGTCAAATTAATAAATTTTAGTCTTTGATTCAGTATTATTTATTAAGCGTTTTATATTTTCTTTATGTGTATAAAAAATTAAAATAAACATTGTTATAAAGAAAAAAACATTTTCTGATCCAATAAAATAATAATAGCAAATAGGAATTGCTAACGAACTAATAATTGATGACAAAGATGAATATTTTGAAATTAAAAATATAATAGACCAACTAATTATAAAAATAAATCCAAAAATATAATTAATACAAAAAAGAATTCCCAAGTAAGTTGCCACACCTTTTCCACCTTTAAATTTTAACCATATTGGAAAAACATGACCTAAAAAAATAGCTAGAGAAGAAATAAATATTAATTGAGGTAAGTAAACTTTAATAAAAAGAACTGGAATAATAGCTTTAAATATATCTAATATTAATGTGCTATAACCAATTATTTTATTTCCTGTCCTCAAAGCATTAGTTGCACCAATATTACCAGAACCGATTTTTCTGATATCTTTTTTTAAAAAAAATTTTGTTAACAAAAAACCAAATGGTATTGACCCCATTAAATAAGATATTAACAATGTTAAAGTTATTTCCATATTTATATTTTAAACAACTCTTCACCTTTAACAAAAGTTTTTATAATTTGACCTTGTAGTTTTTTATCTTCAATGCATGTATTTTTAGATTTTGAAATAATCTTTTCTTTTTTAACGATCCATGGCTTATAAATATCAACTACACAGAAATCTGCATCACTACCTATAGATAAATTTCCTTTGTTAATTTTTAAAATTTTTGCAGGATTACTTGTTAAAAGCTCGATCAATTTGAATAATTTTAGTGAACCATTATGAAAAAGTTCTAAAGACAATGGTAAAAGAGTTTCTATACCTGAAGCACCTGTAGCAGCCTGTGAAAAGGTTATTCTTTTTGATTCTTCATCTTCAGGTTTGTGGTCTGAAACAATGACATCTATTAAATCATTATTTATTGCTTTGATAAGTGATACTCTATCATCTTCAGTTCTCAAAGGTGGTGACAATTTTAAAAAAGTTCTAAAGTCACCTATATCATTTTCATTAAGTGAAAGGTTGTTAATTGATACACCAGTTGTGAAATTTATTTCATTTTTTTTTTGATTTATTATTTCAACAGATTTAGCAGAAGATATTTGTGAAATATGGTATCTACAATTAAAATCTTCTAATAGAGATAAATCTCTTTCTATAATAATTTTTTCAGATATATCAGGTATTCCTTGAAGTCCTAATTTTGTTGAAACAATTCCATCATTTACCATTCCATTTTTTGAAAGTTCATAATCCTCAGCATGTTGCATTATTAAACAATCTAAATCATAAGCAGATTTCATTATTCTTGACATTAATCTAGTATTTTGAATTGTTTTTGTTCCATCTGTAAATCCTATTATTCCTTTTTTTTTCAATAAACCAAATTCAGTCATATTAGTTCCTTCTAAATTTTTTGTTAGTGAAGCAGCTGGAAATATATTTATTTTAGACTTGTCTCTTCCTCTTCTTTTTAGAAAATCAACTATAGATACATTATCAATAACAGGATCTGTGTTAGGCATTGTAACAACAGAAGTAACACCACCTGACAAAGCTGCATTACTTAGTGTTCTGAAATTT
>CACANS010000007.1 GCA_902533945.1 uncultured Pelagibacteraceae bacterium
ACTATAGATTTTACTTAAATGTTAGCAACAATTAAAAAATTTTTTTTAGATTTAGATTATTTTTCACAGAGAAAAAATATTAAATATCTAAAAAAAAAACTAGGAAATAAAATTGATATTATGATTGATGTAGGTGCCAATATAGGTGAAAGTATATTGGAATTTAATAAAAATTTTGAAATTAAAAAAATTTATTCTATTGAACCTGATCCAAATTCCTATCATGAAATTAAAAAAAATAATTTTAAAAATGTTGATGTTTTAAATTTTGCTCTAAGCGATACTGAAGGAAATGATAAACTAAAAATTGGCTATTTAAGCTCAATGTCGACAATTAATAAAATTAACTATGGGTCGTTTTACACAAAGGTAAAATGTTTTGTTATTTGGATGATAAATAGAAAATTTGCGATCTATAAGAATGAAATTGTAATAAAAAAAAGAAGACTTGATAATTTAATAAATGAGTTAAAAATTGATATAGTTGATTTAATTAAAATTGATACCGAAGGACATGAATTTAATGTTATTAAAGGTTTGGGAGATAAAATTCACAATGTTAAAATAATCTTATTTGAACACCATGAGGATAGCTCAATAATTAAGAACTATACTTTTAAAGAAATAGAAAATTACTTAGAATTTAGAAATTTTTTTCAACTAAGTAAAACTAAGATGAAATTAAGAAAAACTTATGAATTTATTTATATTAATAAAAATTATTTTAATTAAATGAAAAATCTTACACTAATAATTCCAACAAAAAAAGAATCAGAATCTCTTCCAATTTTTTTAAGAGAAATAAAAAATTTAAATTGTAAAAAAATGGTTGTACTGCAAACTGACGATAACGAAACATTAGATTCAATAAAAGATTTTAGTGAAATAGAAATTTACAAACAAAAAAAAAATGGATATGGAAATGCGTTAATTGAAGGTATCAAAAATTGCCAAACTGAGTATTGGAGCATTATCAATGCTGACGGATCAATGGATCCCCAATATCTTAATGAAATGTTAGAAAATTGTTTTGATAAAGATTTTGTATTTGGGTCACGTTATATAAAAGTTGGAGGCGGTAGCGATGATGATACAATAGTGACTTTTGTAGGAAATAAATTTTTTTCATTTTTAGGAAATTTTATGTTTCAATTAAATCTAACTGACATACTTTACACCTATGTGCTTGGAAAAAAATCATCATTTGAAAAACTTAATATAATTTCAAAAGATTTTAGATTTTGTGTTGAATTTCCTATCAAAGCCAAAAAAGCAAATCTTAAGTTTATAGATCTTCCATCACACGAAAGAGCAAGAATTGGAGGGAAAAAAAAAGTCAACGCAATTAAAGATGGGTTCCTAATATTATTTGAAATGTTTAGACTTTTTTTAAAAAATAAATAATTAATTTAAGTTTACTTTTAGGTTATTTTGCATTATATCGTTTCTGCCTGGTGATTTTTGCGAAGGTGTAATACCCGATCCCATTCCGAACTCGGAAGTCAAGCCCTTCAGCGCCGATGGTACTTTGTCTTAAGACATGGAAGAGTAGGTCGTTGCCAGGCATATAAATCTTATGAAAATAGCTAGTTCATTAAAGTCATTAAAAAAAAGAGATTTAAACTCTAAACTTGTTAGAAGAAGAGGAAGAGTTTACATAATAAACAAAAAAAATCCTAAATTTAAAGCAAGACAAAAGTAATTTTTTTATTCTATGATAATTGGATCTGTATCAGAAAATAAAGAAATAGAAAAAAGAATTTCAATAACTCCTGAGATAGTAAAAAAATATATAAATTTAGGATTTGAAGTTCAATTAAGCGAAAATTATGGAAAGCATTTAGGTTTTGAAGAAAAACAATACAATGAATTTGGAGTTAAATTTATAAAAGATGATAAGAAATTAATAGAAAATGCTGACATTATAGTTCAAATGAGCTTATTAGATGAAGATAGAAATTCTATATTAAAAGCTAAACAAATTTTTATTGGTGTTTTAAATCCATATGAAAATAAAAATAAAATTAATGAATTACTAAAAAAAAAAGTTAATTTATTCTCTTTAGAATTATTGCCCAGAATAACAAGAGCACAGTCTATGGATATACTTTCATCTCAAGCAAATTTAGCTGGATATAAAGCTGTAATAGAATCATTTTCAACTTTTGAAAAAGCTATACCAATGATGATGACAGCAGCCGGAACTATTCCTGCAGCAAAAGTATTAGTCGTCGGTGCTGGTGTTGCAGGATTACAAGCTATCGCAACCGCAAAAAGAATGGGTGCAATTGTATTTGCTACAGACGTAAGAACGGCTTCAAAAGAGCAGGTAGAAAGTTTGGGTGGAAAATTTCTAACTGTAGAAGAAGCTGAAAATTTAGAAACCAAAGGAGGATATGCCAAGGAGGCATCTGAAGAATTTAAAAAAAAACAAGAAGAGTTACTTAGTGAAACATTAAAAAAAATTGATATTGTAATTTGTACGGCTTTAATACCAGGAAAAAAAGCTCCATTAATCATAAAAGAGAATATGTTAAAAAATATGCAGCCAGGATCAGTAATATATGATTTGGCAGCAGCCCAAGGAGGCAATGTTGTTTTTACTGAGGTAGACAAGATTATTGAAAAAAATGGTGTTAAAATAATGGGTGAAAGAAATATTTTAAATAGATTACCCACTTCATCTTCTAGCCTTTACGCAAAAAATGTATTTAATTTTGTTTCAAATTTATATGATAAAGAAAATAAAAAAATTAATATTAATTTAAAAGATGAAATTATTGCCAAAACAATAATAAAATAAATTTATGGAAATAGACCCATTTATTTTTAGACTTAGTATTTTTATACTTTCTATTTTTATAGGATATTATGTTGTATGGAGTGTTACACCATCTTTACATACACCTTTAATGTCTGTAACAAATGCAATTTCTTCAGTGATTATTGTAGGCGCTATCATAGCAGCTTTAGCTGGAGAATCTGGAAATATATTTGATACTGCAAATATTTTTGGTTTTTTAGCAATAATTTTAGCCGCTGTTAATATTTTTGGAGGTTTTTTAGTTACACAAAGAATGTTGGCTATGTATAAAAAAAAAAAAAAAGATAAAAAATGATTTCAGCAAATTTATTAGCAATATTCTATCTTATTTCAGGAGTACTGTTTATTTTAGCTCTTAGAGGTCTTTCATCTCCAGAAACTTCAAGACAAGGGAATCTATTTGGAATAATTGGAATGGCTATAGCTATTTCTATTACTATTTTTTCAGTTGGCAACTTCTCAACAGGATTTTTATATTTAATGATTTTAATATTGATTGGTGGATCAATGGGAACATTTATTGCACTTAAAATACCAATGACCGCAATGCCGGAGCTTGTTGCTGGTTTTCATAGTTTAGTTGGCCTAGCAGCCGTTTTTGTTGCAGTATCAGCTTTTTTAAATCCTGAAGTATTTAATTTAGGTTCATCAGGAAATATTAAAATAGCAAGTTTGATAGAAATGTCTCTAGGTGCTGCAATTGGAGCTATAACTTTTACAGGATCTGTTATCGCTTTTCTTAAGTTAAGAGGGATAATGTCAGGATCTCCCATAACTTTTTTTGGTCAACACTATTTAAATTTAGCATTAGGTTTATTTTTATTAGGTTTAATTTTTTACTTATGTAAAACCCAAGTTGATACTTGGTTTTGGACAATTATTATTATTTCATTTTTACTAGGTGTATTATTAATCATTCCAATAGGTGGAGCAGATATGCCAGTGGTAATTTCAATGCTTAATTCTTATTCGGGATGGGCAGCAGCAGGAATTGGTTTTACTTTGGAAAATACTGCTTTGATAATTACAGGTGCATTAGTTGGTTCATCTGGAGCAATATTATCCTACATTATGTGCAAAGGAATGAACCGATCATTTTTCAATGTAATACTTGGGGGCTGGGGTGCAACAGATCAATCTTCATCAAGCAAATCTAAAGAGCAAAAACCCGTAAAAAGTGGCAATGCGGATGATGCAGCATTTCTTATGAAAAATGCATCGTCAGTTATAATAGTTCCAGGATATGGAATGGCTGTCGCACAAGCTCAACATGCATTAAGAGAAATGGTAGATGTTTTAAAAAAAAATGGAGTCAAAGTTAGTTATGCAATTCATCCAGTTGCTGGCAGAATGCCTGGTCACATGAATGTGTTATTAGCTGAGGCAAACGTGCCATATGATGAAGTATTTGAATTAGAAGAAATAAATAATGATTTTGCCAATTGTGATGTAGCTTATGTAATTGGAGCAAACGACGTTACGAATCCTGTTGCGAAATCAGACCCTCAAAGCCCGATTTATGGTATGCCAATTTTAGATGTTGAAAAATCAAAATCAGTTTTATTTGTAAAAAGAAGTCTTTCCCCAGGGTATGCAGGCATAGACAATGATCTATTTTATAGAGATAATACGTTAATGCTTTTTGCAGACGCAAAGAAAATGACTGAGGAAATAATTAAAAGTCTATAAATTATAATAAAATTGGTTGCGGGGGACGGATTTGAACCGCCGACCTCAAGGTTATGAGCCTTGCGAGCTACCAGACTGCTCCACCCCGCGTCTTAGTTCTAAATTCTATTTCTTAATTTTTGGAGTTTTTTAGCTCTCTTAATGTTTTCTTGTTTTATTCTTTTTTTCTTTTCAGATGGTTTTTCATAAGTATCTTTTAATTTTATAACTTTAAAGAAACCATCTTTTTGAAGTTTTCTTTTAAGAACTCTTAAAGCTTGTTCAACATTATTATCTTTTACTTCTATTTTAATAAATCCCCCTAAATTAAAAAACGTTAACTAACATTTTATTGAATTTATGTCCATTAAATTAAATTTTTTCCTTTAGTTTTTTCTCTCTTTTTATTCTTCTATCTGCTTTATCCAATTCTTTTTGCAAATCTGATTGGTTAAATAATCCTATTGCAACAGGATCTTTTGAATTAAGATTATTAAAATTCCAGTAGCTTTTGTTCCTTATCGCAACTACAGAGTTTTTTGTAATTCCAATTAACTTTGCAATTTGAGAGTCTTTTAATTTTGAGTGATTTTTAATTAACCACAAAGCTGAATCGGGCTTATCCTGCCTTTTTGACAAAGGTACATATTTTTTTATTTTGTTTTCAGAATTTGATATTTCAATATCTTGTTTAGTTAAATTTAAAGATCTTGAATGATCTTTAGAGGAAAGTTCAATTTCTTCTTTAGTTAATTGACCAGATATTATTGGATTATAACCCACTATACCTTTGGCTACTTCGCCATCTGCTATTCCTTGAACCTCTACTTCATGTATATTGCAAAAATTTGCAATTTGTTTAAAAGTTAATGTTGTATTTTCAACTAACCAAACCGCTGTTGCCATTGGCATTAAAGGTGCATTAGACATTTAACTATTTATTTTCAGATCTAAAATTTTTGAATTTTTTATTAAATTTACTTACTCTACCTTTATCCAATATTTTTTGTTTTCCACCTGTCCAAGCAGAATGAGACAAAGGATCAATTTCTAACTTCAATACATCTCCTTCTTTACCCCAAGTTGAATTTGTTTCGAATTGGGAACCATCAGTCATTTCAACTTTAATTTTATGATAGTCCGGGTGTATTTTTTTTTTCATAAGTGAGGATTTATAGCAAAAGAAAAATATAAAACAATTAAAACTTACTTAATATATTTAACAAATTTTCATTAATATAAGGATTTGATGCAATAATTTTTAAATTGGTATGATTATTGATATTTAATTCACTTGTTATTCCTCCGGCCTCTTTTAGTATAATCAAACCTGCGGCAATGTCCCAAATAGATAAATTTTTTTGAAAATATCCTTCATATCTACCGCATGCAACATAAGCAAGATCAAGAGCAGCGCTTCCAGATTTTCTTATATTAATATTATTGTATTGGTCTAAATTTTTATCTCCTGAAGCAAAAAGACTTTGGTTTATATTTTTTCTTTTAGATACTCTAATTCGTTGATTGTTTAAATACGCTCCACTATTTTTTTCTCCATAAAAAATCTCGTCTTTTATTGGGTCATAAATAACTCCAGCAATAATTTCATCTTTTGATTTTAAAGCCAGTGATATTGCAAAATGAGGTATACTATGCATAAAGTTTGTTGTTCCATCAATTGGATCTAGAATCCAAATATTATCTTTATCTTTATTTTTTAATATTCCACTTTCTTCAGTAATTAATGAAAAATCTTTTTTTGCTTTTAGTAATTCTTTAATAATTATTTTTTCACATTTTTTATCGGCACTTGTTACAAAATCTCCAGGTCCTTTTAATGATACTTGAAGATTTTCAATTTCTCCATAATCTCTTTTCAAAATCTTTGAAGCTTTTTCACAAGCTTTTATCATAATATTGAGAATGGGGGATATAGTCTGCATTTTTTTACACTTTTTTTATATACTCTAAACTTCTTGAATCTATAATTATTTCATCTCCTATTTCAATAAATGGTGGAACCTGAACATTTAAATTATTTTCTAATACCGCTGGTTTATATGAAGAAGAAACTGTTTGACCTTTTATTGAAGCATCTGTAGTTTTTATTTTACAATTAATTTGTTTGGGAAGTTCAACAGAAATAGGTTTTTCATTATAAAAATTTATAACCACTTCTAAATTTTCACTTAATAATTTTCCTTTTTCTCCAAGAAGATTTTTTGAAACCTCTGTTTGTTCAAATGTTTTTTGATTCATAAAATAATAGCATCTTTCATCTTCATATAAATAATTTAATTTAATTTCATCTAAATTTGCTCTTTCAACGGTGTCGCTTGATCTGAACCTTTCATTCAATTTAGTTTGTTTATTTAAACTTTTCATTTCAACTTGATTGAAAGCTCCACCTTTACCAGGTTTTACATGTTGTGTTTTTAGCACTTCCCACAAATCATTTTTATGTTCCAAAAGCATTCCAGGTTTAATTTCATTTCCAGATATTTTCATCTAAATTTCTTAATTGCTTCTTCAGGTTTAAATTTTTTATTATTCCAAATGTAACCTGAGATAGCTAAAAAGTTTGCTTTATTCAATAAAAGTTTTTTATAATTTTTATTATTAATGCCCCCAATAGCTACAATTGGTATTTTTGTTATTTTTTTAACGAACTTGAGTAGACTGATTGTTGCCTTAAAATTAGTATTTTTTGTAAATGACTTAAAAAAAGCCCCTATCGCAATGTAATCAGCTTTATCTTGAATTGCTTTATATACTAGTTTCTTTGAGTTGTGACATGTAATTCCAATAATTTTTTTTTTTAATATTTTCTTAGCTTTAATTATGCTTGTATCTTTTTGACCCAAATGACAACCATCAGCACCTATTATTTTTGCAACATTAGGATTGTCATTAATGATAAAATTAACCTTATTTTTTTTGCATATTTCTTTTACTTTTTTTCCAATATAAATAATTTTTTTATTATTTTCTTTTTTTAATCTTAATTGAAAAAAAAAAATTTTTTTACTTTTAAGAACTAATTCTAAATCTTTAAAAAATTCTTTACTATTAACTATAGATTTTGGAGAAATAAGATATATAAATTTTTTAGTATTACTAAGCTTTCTCAATTTGCTCAGTCCATTTTCCTAATGCTGCCATACTACACATTTTGGCTCTGTGGTTAAATATTTTTTGCGTTCCACTAACATCATTAGTATTTTTTGACCAATATTTTAGAGCGCTTTGTTGCAAAGCTCTGCCATATGAGTAGGTCATAATGAATTTAGATTTATTCAATTTATTAATAGTATCTAAATTTTTTGTTGCCTCAGTTTCAGTTTGTCCACCAGAAAGAAAAGCAATACCAGGAACTTCACTCGGAACGCTATTCATTAGACACTTCAATGTAAGGTTTGCAATTTCTTCGGTAGAATATTTCTTATTAGAATTTGAACCTGGTAAAATCATATTTGGTTTTAAAATTACACCTTTAAGATCTATTTTTTGAAAAATTAATGCATCAAAGCATTTTTTTATTACCTCTGAGGTTTTGTTAAAACAATCCTCTATTGAATGTTTGCCATCCATCAAAACTTCTGGTTCAACTATAGGCACCATTCCTGCTTCTTGAACTAAAGCAGAATATCTAGCAAGAGCATGAGCATTAGTATCAATAGCAAGTTTACTAGGAAATTGATCTGATATTAAATATACAGCTCTCCATTTGGTAAATCTAGCTCCTAGATCATAATAATTTTTTAGCCTTTCTCTCAGACCGTCTAGTCCTTCAGTAATTTTTTCATTTTCAGATTTTGCAAGTTTTTTAGCTCCAGTATCTACTTTAATTCCAGGTATTGCTCCCGTTTGGGCAATTATTTCAGGAATTGTTTTACCTTCAAATGTTTGTCGGATAGTTTCATCGTATAATATTACACCACCTATACAATCCATCATATTTTTTGACGTAAATAAAATACTTCTAAATTTTAACCTGTTTTCTTCAGTAGATTTAACATTTACAGATCCAAGTCTTTTGGTCATTGTCCCATTACTTTCGTCTGCAGCCAAAATACCTTTTCCAGAAGAGATAATTTTTAAAGCTATTCTATTTAATTCACTCATTATAATTTAAAGATTTTATACCAGGTAAATCTTTTCCTTCAAGGTATTCTAAAAATGCTCCACCTGCAGTTGAAACAAAATTGAAATCATTAAAAAGTTTTAATTTATTTATTACTG
Source organism: uncultured Pelagibacteraceae bacterium (assembly GCA_902533945.1). GTDB lineage: Bacteria > Pseudomonadota > Alphaproteobacteria > Pelagibacterales > Pelagibacteraceae > Pelagibacter. The sequence continues at coordinate 8,735 of CACANS010000007.1, forward strand.
AGACTGTATCTCCACCACCAATTACTGAAAAAATATTTCCTGATTTTGTTTGAGCAGATATTTCTTTTGCCAGCTCAAAACTTCCAGTTGCAAAATTATCATTCTCAAAATAGCCGGCCGGTCCATTCCACAAAATAGTTTTAGAATTTTTTATTAAATTAATAATTTTTCTAATAGTTTTTGATCCAATATCTAAAATTAAATCATCCTTAGCTATTTTATTAACATCTTTATTTTGAGATGAGTCTTCAAAATTTTTTCCTACAGATACGTCTTCAGGAAATACTATATTACAATTATTTTTTTTACCCAAAGTGAAAATTTCTTCGATAATTTCATCACAATTTTTTTCACACAAAGATTTACCTATTTCGTGACCTTTAAATTTAATAATATTATTGGCCATAGCTCCTATGATTATTATATTGTCGAATTTAGTAATCAGATTTCTGATTATTTTTATTTTTGTTGATATTTTTGACCCTCCAATTAAGCATGTAGTTGGTTTTGTAATTTTAGATGTAATTTTTTTCAGTGCTTCCAACTCTAAAGCTAAGTTAATTCCAGCATAGGAATCTATATGTTTAGTTATTTGTGAAACTGAAGCATGATTTCTATGTGAACAAGAAAAAGCTTCATTTACATAAAGATCACCTAAACTTGCTAGTTTTTTGGAAAAAACCAAATCATTTTGTTCTTCTTCTTTATAAAATCTTATGTTTTCAAGCATAACTATTTTTTCATTTTTCTTAAAGATATCATTCTTTTTAATTTCAAAGATATTTTCATCAACCAATCTTACATTTTCAGACAATTTAGTTGATAGGCTTTTAGATATAGGTTCCAGAGAAAATTTTGAATCTTTTTTTCCCATAGGTCTACCAACGTGAGAGATTAATATAATTTTAGCTTTTCTTTTAAGTAAAAACTTAATAGTTGGTAATGTTTTGTCTATTCTATTAAAATCTTGTATTTTTTCATTTTTTATGGGTACATTTAGATCCAGTCTTAATAATAAAATCTTTTGATCAAGATCAGCAAGATCTTTTTGAATCAATTTCATTAAACTTTTTTATGAATATATTTAACCAAATCACACATTCTATTAGAGAAGCCCCACTCATTATCGTACCAAGCTGAAATTTTACCCATTCCTTTTCCAACTACCTTTGTTAAAGATAAATCTACTATAGCTGAATTAGAATTATGATTAAAATCTATTGAAACAAGTTTTTCATTTGTGACATCTAATACTCCTTTTAAATCGTTTTTTGATGATTTTGTTAAACAGTCATTTATTTTATCAATAGTTAAATTTTTATTAGTACAAAAAACGAATTCAATTAATGATACATTAGGAACAGGTACTCTCATTGCAACACCTTCTAGTTTCCCTTTAAGATCTGGTATTATTTCTCCAATCGATTTTGATGCACCCGTCGACGTTGGAACAATAGATTGTACAGCGGATCGCGCTCTTCTCGGATCTTTATGAGAATTATCTAAAATTCTTTGATCATTTGTGAATGCATGAATTGTTGTCATAAAACCTTTATCTATTTTAAAATTATTATTTATTACACTTGCTACTGGAGCCAGGCAGTTTGTAGTACAAGAGGATGCTGAAATAATTCTATCTTTTTTACTTAAACTTTTTTCGTTAACACCGTACACTATTGTTTTGTCAGGTTTTTTACAAGGAGCTGAAACAATTACTTTTTTTGCTCCATTTTTTAAATGAATTTTTAGTTTATCTTTAGAATTAAATTTTCCTGTACATTCAAGAACATAGTCCACCTTATATTTCTTCCAATTTATTTTTGTTAGTTCAGCATGTTGAGAATATGTAATTTTTTTTCCATTTAAAATTAAATTTTTATAATCATGTTTAACTTTAAAATTATATTTTCCATGCACAGAATCGTATTTTAGTAGTGAACTTACAACTTCTATATTTGCTCTATTATTAATATGTTTAATTTCAATTTTATTTGATTTTTTTTCTATCAAAGATCTCAATACCATTCTTCCTATTCTTCCAAGACCATTTATTCCCACTTTAATTGTCATTAAAATCCTTTTTTTATTTTTTTTATAATATCTTCAACTGTTATTTTATAATTTTTGTAAAGTTTTAAATAAGGAGCACTTTTTCCAAATTCATTAATGCCAATAGCTATTCCTTTTTCACCTACATATTTTTTCCAATAATCCGTAATAGATGCCTCTATAGAAACTATATTATTTGTTTCATTTAATATTTCATTTTTGTAAGATGAATTTTGAATATCAAATAATTCATGGCATGGCATAGATATAACTTTTGAATAAATATTTTCTGTGGCTAATTTATGACTAACTTCCATAGCAAGACCAACTTCAGATCCACTTGATAGAATTGTAAAATTTATATTTTTATTGGTTCTCATAATTTCGTAAGCTCCTTTTGAGCATTTATTCATTTTTTCGTGTCTTAATCTGACGGGTTTAACTTTCTGCCTTGTTAGAGCTATAGCACTTGGAAAATCTTTTGCTTCCAAAGCCAACTGCCAACATTCAAATGTTTCAATTGTATCGGCTGGTCTAAAAACTTTTAAATTAGGAATTGATCTCAAAGATACAAGATGTTCTATTGGTTGATGTGTTGGCCCATCTTCTCCAAGTCCAATAGAGTCGTGACTAAATACATATATAACTTTTTGTTTCATCAAAGCAGATAAACGGATAGATGGTTTACAATAGTCACTAAAAATTAAAAAAGTTCCCCCATAAGGAATTAGATTGCTATGAAGTGCAATCCCGTTCATTACACCGCTCATAGCATGTTCTCTTACTCCATAATGGATATAATTACCTTTAAAATTACCAGACTTGATTATCTTATGATTTATAGTTTTTGTATTATTTGATCCTGTTAAATCAGCAGACCCACCAATTAAGTTTTTTAAATCAATTAATTCTAAAAATTGTTCTGAAGATTTTCTAGTAGCGATTGCTACTTGATTTTTTAATAATTTTTCTTTTTCTTTAATAATTAAATTACTTAATTTAATTTTTTTATAAAAATTTTTTATTTTATTTTTATTTATTTTTTTCCATTTATTCTCTATTTTTTCTCCTTTTTTTCCAATTTCTCTCCATTCATTTAAAATATTTTTTGGAATAAAAAACGGATTGTATTTCCAATTTAATTTTTTTCTTACCAATCTTACTTCTTCACTCCCCAAAGGGCTACCATGCACAGATGCGGTACCAGCTTTATTCGGCGATCCATAACCAATTTTAGTTTTACAGGATATGATGGTAGGTTTTTTTGAATTTTGAGCTTTTCTTAAAGATTTAAATATTTGTTTTTCATTATGGCCGTTAATTGAAATAAAATTCCATCCATAACTTTCAAATCTTTTTTTAAAGTTATCAGAGACTGCCAAACTCGTTGGTCCATCTATAGATATAGAATTATTATCAAACAATAAAATTAAATTTTTTAATTTTAAATGACCCGCTAGACTCATAGCTTCATGACTAATTCCTTCCATTAAACATCCATCTCCAGCCAAAACATATGTTTTGTGATTAAACATTTTTTTACCATATCTGCTTTTTAAAATTTCTTCTGCAATTGCAAAACCTACTGCATTAGAAATTCCTTGTCCCAAAGGTCCTGTTGTGGTTTCAATGCCAGAATTTTTTTCATATTCTGGGTGACCAGCACATATAGAATTTAATTGTCTGAAATTTTGAATGTCTTTTAAACTTATACTTTTATAACCGCACAAATATAAGGAAGAATACAACAGCATTGAACCATGCCCTGCTGATAAAACAAATCTATCTCTATTTAACCAACTAGGATTTTTTGGGTTAAAATTTAAAAAATTTTTAAATAAACTCGTAACAACTTCAGCCATACCCATTGGCAAACCTGGATGTCCTGATTTTGCTTTTTCCACAGCATCTATGGATAAAAACCTAATGGCATTAGATAAATCTTTATATTTTATGGTCAAATTTGATCCTATGTAGACTCAGATGATTCAATTTAATAATATAGATATATATATGAAAACTTATTTTGAAAAAGCAGAAAAATTAAATGTTGCTTTAAAAAGATTAAAATCTTTCGATTTATCTAAATCACATGATAAAGATGATTTTAATGATTTAGTAAGTCAGAAAAATCAATTAGAGATTGAAAAAAAAGATCTAGAAACTAAATTCCAAAAATTAGAAGAGCAATATAACGAATTAAAAGAAAAATTTAACAATATTGATAAATCTAACTTTCTCAAGTTAAAGAAAGAAAAGGAAATTTCAGAAAAGATTGATGAATTAAACCAAGAAACTGATAGTTTGATGGGTGAAATAGATAAATGGCAAATGTAAACATTAAATTTAATGGAAAAGAATATTTGCTATCCTGCGAAGATGGCCAGGAAGAACATTTAGAAGAATTGGCAAATAATTTAAATATTAAATTTGAAGAACTAAGATCAACCCTAGGTAATATTGGAGAAAATAGACTTTTATTAATTACTTCAATTAAAGTAATGGACGAATATTACGATACAAAAAAAAAGGTATTTGAAAAAAAAAACGAAATTGAAAAGATAACTAATAAATTTAAAGAATTAAAAACTTTGGTTTATGATTATAAAAAAAATCAAGAAGATCAAATAAAAAAATTAAAAAATGATTATACTGAGCTTGAAGACTTAATTTCTAAAAATAAAAAGAATTATGAACAAGTTTTAGACGATGCTGCAAACCAAATAGAAGAATTTTTGAATAATATTGATAATCAAAATTCAGTTCAATAAAATAATTAAGTGAATAAAACTAAACTTAGAAAAAAATTTATAAGTTTAAGAAAAAATAAAAATATATTTAATATAGAAATAAAAAAAGAAATTTTGAAAATTATTTCAAATAAATTTGTTTTTAAAAATAAGACTATAGCGGGTTATTTTCCAGTTAATCATGAAATAAGCATAATAAATTTGCTTAAAGATTTAGAAAAGAAAAATAATAAAATAGTTTTTCCCAGAATAAAAAATAATAATTTAATGGAATTTTATAGATGGAACAAAATTGATTTTTTAACAACTAATAATTTTGGAATACCTGAGCCCAATATGTCTAAAAAAGTAGAAAAACCAGATATAATCTTTATTCCTATAGTTGCCTTTGATAATTATAAAAATCGATTAGGCTATGGAGGTGGATTTTATGATAGATATTTGGAAAGGATAGAAAAGAAGAAAAAAGTAATTAAAATTGGTTGTGCTTTTTCTTTTCAAAAAATTAATAAATTACCCATAGAAGATTATGATAAAAAATTAGATTTAATTATTACAGAAAAAAAAATTATATTATGAAAATACTTTTTTTAGGTGATGTAGTTGGAAATTCCGGATGTCTTGCGATTAAAGAAAATTTACCAAAAATAATCAATGATTATTCTGTTGATTTTACAATAGTTAATGGAGAAAATTCCGCAAGTAGTGGAGTTGGGATAACTGAAGAAATAGTTAAAAATTTTTTTTCAGTGGGTGTAGATGTTATTACTTCAGGAAATCATGTTTGGGATGAAAAAGAAATTATGAATTTTATTGATAATGAAAATAGATTGTTAAGACCAATAAATTTAATAGAAAATTCTCCAGGAAAAGGTTTTGGAATTTTTTTATCAAAAAATAAAAAAAAAATTGGAGTATTAAATTTAATGGGAAATATTTTTATGAAAAAATGTGAAGATGTATTTGTGGCTGCAGAAAATTTTCAAAAAAAGTATAGATTAAAAAAAGACTACGATTTTCTTGTTGTAGATTTTCATGGAGAAATAACAAGTGAAAAAATGGCAATGGGAAATTTTTTTGATAGCAAAGCAAGTTTATTTGTTGGTACTCATACTCATGTGCCAACTAATGATGCAAGAATTTTAGAAAACGGAACAGGATATCAAACTGATGCAGGAATGTGTGGTGATTACGATTCTGTAATAGGAATGAATAAAAATAACTCATTAAATAAGTTTATGAAAAAAGATTCTAAAAAGCATTTCCCATCCGAAGGAGTAGCTACATTATGTGGAACTTTAGTTGAGTGTGATGACGAAACAGGACTTGCAATCAAAATTGAAACTTTTATTTCCGGTAGAATTTTAAAAAATTGTTAATTTAATTTATGGCAGGACATTCTCATTGGGCTGGAATTAAACATAAGAAAGGAAAAGCAGATAAACAAAAATCAAAAATATTTTCAAAATTATCAAGAGAGATTACAGTCGCTGCAAAACTAGGAGATTCAAACGTTGAAATGAATTCAAGATTAAGAGCTGCGATTCAGTCAGCTCGTGCAGCAAATATGCCTAAAGAAAATATTGAAAGAGCAATTGATAAATCCAATAATTCTAATGGAGAAGATTTTGAAAGTTTAAGATACGAAGGTTTTGGACCTTCAAAAATTGCAGTTATAATAGAAACATTGACAGATAATAAAAATAGAACTGCCTCTAACATTAGAACTATATTTCAAAAAAATGACGGATCATTTGGTACAACAGGATCTGCATCACATAATTTTATCCAAATTGGGATAATAAAAATTAGCAAAGATGAAATTTCAGACGAAAAAATTTTAGATCTAGCAAGTGATGCTGGAGCTCAAGAATGTTTTTCTTTTAATGATTTTCATGAAATTCAGTGCAATAAAAATGAATTATATAATATTAAACAAAAATTAGAATATGAAATTAAGAATTTTTTATTAACGAATATACAGTGGAGACCAATAAATAAAATTAAACTAACTAAAGATGCGGAAGATAAAGTAATACGTTTTATAGAGTCTTTAAATGATGATGATGATGTGCAAAATGTGTATACTAATTTAGATTTAATGAGAGATATTAGTTGATGTATATAATTGGTATAGATCCAGGAATAACTGGTGCAATTTGTTTTTTTGAAAATGGCAAAGTTTTAGATGTAATAGAAATGCCTAATATGCCTGAAGGAAAAAAAAATAAAAAACAGGTAAATGGTGCTCAAATTACAAATGAAATTTTATCGAGAATAGAAGCAAAAGATAAAACAAAAATAAAAGTTGTTATCGAACAAGTATCTGCAATGCCAGGTCAAGGTGTTACAAGTATGTTTAATTTTGGTCAGTCATTTGGTGTATTAAAAGGAATCTGTTCTGCTCTTCAACTTTCAATGTTTTTTGTTAGACCTGCAAAGTGGAAAAAATACCACAATTTAATAAACTCACAAAAAGATTCTAGTAGAACTAAAGCTATAGAAATTTTTCCATATATATCTCATAAATTATCAAGAAAAAAAGATTCAAACAAAGCTGATGCTATACTAATTTCTAGCTTTTTTTACAAAAGTTTAGATTTTAATGAGAATAAATAGCCAAATTCATGACACATTTTAATGAGAAATCATTGTAATGGAAGCTGATATAACATCCCAAGCAGTAGGATTAGCAAGTAATACTGATTTTTCACTTATAAATTTATTTGTAAGAGCAGATATAATAGTTAAATCAGTTATTATTATACTTTTAGTATCTTCTATATATTCTTGGGCCATAATTTTTAATAAAATTAAGTTGTTTAAAAAAATAAATATTTCTTCCACAGAGTTTGAGGAAAAATTTTGGAAATCTAAGTCAGCCGAAACTGTTTACAATAATTTACCATCTAAACTGGAAGATCCGATGGCAAATGTTTTTAAAAATTCAATGCAAGCAGCTTTTAAAAACAGATCAAAAGCTAATTTAAATGAAAGAATTAGCAATATGTTAGAAATAAATGTTGAAAAAGAAATGGAAAAAATTGAAAAAAGTTATACTTTTTTAGCAACAGTTGGATCAACAGCTCCTTTTATAGGATTATTTGGAACAGTTTGGGGAATTATGAATTCTTTTCAGTCAATTGCAATATCTAGAAATACAAGTCTTGCAATAGTAGCCCCAGGTATTGCAGAAGCATTATTTGCTACTGCACTAGGATTATTAGCGGCAATACCAGCAGTAATTGCTTACAATAAATTTAATAGTGATTCAAAAAAATACACCCAAAAGTTAAATAATTTCTCAAAAAGATTGTTATCAATAATTTAATCAGCATGGCTTTTATAAAAAAAACCAACTCAAGAGAGCCAATGAGTGAAATTAATGTTACACCATTTGTAGACGTAATGTTGGTTCTGCTTATAATTTTTATGGTAACTGCCCCGTTATTAACTGTTGGTGTCCAAGTGGATTTGCCTGAAAGTTCAGCAGATTCTTTGCCTGAGGAACAAGAACCTTTAACTTTAACAATTAATTCTAAGGGAGAAATTTTTATTCAAGAATCTAAAGTTGAGTACGATAACGTAATTGCAAAAATCCTAGCTATATCTAAAAATAGAACCGATACAAGAATATATGTAAGGGGAGATAAAACTATTAATTATGGAAGAGTTCTAGAGATTATGGGAATGTTGTCTGGCTCAGGATTCACTAAAGTTGCATTAATTTCTGAACCTTATAAAGAAAGATAAAATGAATAAGGAAATATTTTTTTCATTTTCATTTCATTTAATTATTATATTTGGAGCGACATTAACCTTGCCTTTTTTGCTTAAAAAACCTATTGATTTACCACCTATAATTTCAGTTGAACTAATTCAAATTACAGAAAAAACAAACATACCTTTTGCTCCTAAAGCAAAAAAAATAATTGAAAAAGTTAAAGAGAAAGAAAAGTTGGTTTCAGAACAAGCGCCACCCAAAAAAGTAAAAAAAGAAAAGCCCGACTCTATTCCTTTACCTGATGAAAAGATTGAAGTAGTAAAAAAAATAGAGGAAAAGAAACAAAACCCGGAGAAAGTTGAGGATAAAATAAAACAAGTATCGGAGTTTGAAAAAAAAGAAATGTTTGACCTAAATCAAATAGCTGCATTAATTGACAAATCTAAAGAAGAAGTTGCTAAAACAAAAAAAAAATCTAATAAAATCACTCAATCCCAAGATGATAGTGTAGATATGTTAAGTTTAACTCTCAGTGAAGAAGATGCTCTCAAGGCTCAGATTTTTGGATGTTGGAGCATTCCATTAGGTTTACCATACAATGAAAATTTATTGGTAAGAATTAAACTAAAATTAAAACCTGATGGAACTGTAATAAAGTCTGAAATTTTAGATCATGTAAGAATGAATAAACCAGGTCAAGGTTTTTATAAAGTTTTAGCAGAAAGCGCTTTAAGAGCAATTCAGCTTTGTCAACCCTTAAGAGTTCCATCGACAGGCTATGAAAGATGGAAAAATTTACAATTAAATTTTGATGCCAGAGAGATGTTGCAAGGTTAAAAATGAAAAAAAAGATACAATTATTAATTATATTTATTTTTACTTTAGTTCCTTTCAAAGCTATTTCTTTAATTGAAGTAGATATTACTAGAGGAAATTTAAATCCACTTCCAATTGCAATTTCACCTTTACATATTGACGAAGATTCTGAAAAAATATTTTTTGAAGAAACGAAAATTGAAAACTTAGGAATAGAGATCACAAGAGTTGTTGAAAATAACTTAAAAACGACAGGTTTATTTAATCCTTTAAGCAAAGATGCTTTTTTACAAAAACCAGACATAGCTCATTTAAAACCAAGATTTGAAGATTGGGCTTTGATTAAAGCTCAAGCTTTAATTACCGGTAAGGTAACAATTACTGAAAAAAAGATTAGAGTTGAATTTAGACTTTGGGATGTGCTTGCAGGCAAAGAAATTTTAGCTTTAGCTTTTACAACTGTTCCAAATAATTGGAGAAGAGTAGGTCATATAATCAGCGACAAAGTCTACGAAAGACTTACAGGAGAAAAAGGATATTTTGATACAAGAATTATATATGTTGCAGAAGAAGGACCAAAAGTTAAAAGAATTAAAAAATTAGCAATTATGGATCAAGATGGATTTAATACTAAATATCTTACATTGGGTAACGAATTAGTTTTAACTCCAAGATTTAATCCAACAAATCAAATGGTAACGTATTTATCTTACTTTAGAAATTTGCCAAGAGTTTATCTTCTCGATATCGAAACTGGAATTCAAGAAGTTGTTGGAGATTTTCCTGGAATGACATTTGCACCAAGATTTTCACCAGATGGAAAAAAAATTATTATGAGTTTTGCATCTGATGGAAATTCCGATATTTATACCATGGATTTAGAAACAAGAGTTGTTGAAAGAATAACAAATCATCCATCAATTGATACTTCTCCTTCTTATTCTCCAGATGGAAAATATATTTGCTTTAATTCTGATAGAAGTAGATATCAACAAATATATGTTATGAAAAGTGATGGATCAGATGTCAAAAGAATATCTTTTGGAAAAGGTTTATACGGAACACCTGTTTGGTCACCAAGAGGTGATTTAATTGCTTTTACAAAATTACACAAAGGTAAATTTTATATCGGTGTAATGAGAACAGATGGATCAGGAGAGAGACTTTTAACAGAAAATTTTTATCAAGAAGCGCCTTCCTGGTCACCAAATGGAAGAGTGCTAATTTTTTATAGAGAAACAAAAACAGATGAAAAAGGAGAAGGATTTTCTGCGAAACTGTGGTCTATAGACTTAACAGGGTATAATGAGAGGCTTGTTATAACAAAAACAGATGCATCCGACCCATCTTGGTCATCTTTATTAAGTAAATAGTATAAATTTCGTCTATTAAATTGTTGATTTTTAAGCTTGAAAGATTTAATTAGTTGTGAAAAACTGAATATATTCAATTTAAGGAGCAGTAATGAACTTAAACAAGATTTTAAAAAATGGGTTTTTGATTGTACTAGTGAGCTTTATTTTATCAGCTTGCGCAACAAAGACTAAGCAACTAGGTTCGCAAATTCAAGGTGATGTGTACACTGGAACAGATACAGTTGAGTATTTAGCATCTGGAGTTCCTGATAGAGTGTTTTTTGCAACTAATGAGTCAGTATTAACTACTGCTTCAAGAGAGACTTTGAGAAAACAAGCAGCATGGTTGAGAAAAAATTCAAATATTAATGTTGTTCTAGAAGGTCACGCCGATGAAAGAGGAACAAGAGAATACAATTTAGCTTTAGGAGAAAGAAGAGCAAATGCTGCTAAGGACTATTTAATGACTTATGGCATATCTTCAAATAGAATATCTGTAATTAGTTATGGAAAAGAAAGACCAGTAGATTCAGGATCAAATCCTTTAGCATGGTCAAAAAACAGAAGATCAGTAACAGTTAAAGCAAATTAAATAGTAGCTAATTTTAAAGATTTAGACCCCGATATCATTTGATTTATCGGGGTCTTTTTTTTGCCATCATTGTTAGTAAAAACTTAAATAAAAGAACAAATGAAAGATAAATTTAATAAAATTATAAAAATAAAAATCTTAATAATATCTTTTTTTTTATTTTTTTCTGCAAATGCGGAAGAAAATGTTAATTTAATTTTAGATAAAATTCAAAAAGATTTAAAAACATTAGAAAAAGCTGTTTACTCACAAGCTTCTTCAGAGAATAGCTTTTCACAAAATAGTTTTGATCAAAATTCAGAGGATGTTCTGACTAGACATTTGTTAAAGTTGTCTGAAATAGAAAATCAATTTCAAGAATTAACTAATAAATTTGAAGAGATAAATTTTAAGTTAGACAAATTATCTAGTAGATTATCAAAAGTTCAATCAGATAATCAATTAAGATTTCAACAATTAGAAAGTGGTATTTCGATAAATGTTAAAGAAAATAAAATTACAGAATTGAATCAAACTAATGATCCTGAAAAAATTTTACCAGGATCTTCGCAACCACAAGATCTGGGTGCAATTACTTATAAAGATAGTGATACGAAAGACTTGAAACAACAAACACAATCAATTGATACCACAAGTTCTGTCATTACTGAAAATTTTGTAACCGAAGAAGAAATATTGCCAAAAGAAAATCCAGAAAAACAATATGAATTTGCTACTAGTTTTTTAAAAGTTGGTGATTACAATATGGCTGAACGTGCTTTTAAAGAATTTGTTGTTAAAAATCCAGAGCACAAGTTAGCTGGAAATGCTCAATATTGGTATGCAGAAACTTTTAGAATTAGACAACTTTATACTGATGCTGCTTCAGCATATTTAGAAGGATATCAGAAGTATCCAAAAAGTGAAAAGGCTGCTATAAATTTACTTAAACTTGGTATATCTTTAGTTCAAATTGGAGAAAAAGATCAAGGATGCATAATGATATTAGGTGTAAAAGAACAATATCCTAAAGCAAACCAATCAATACTTCAAAAAGCCAAGTATGAACAAAAAAAGTTTGAGTGCAGATCAGAAAATTCATAGTCTTATCCTTCAATTTTTAGACAACAAAAAAATTTTTAAAATTTATTCAAATTTTATTAAACAAATAAATATTTATACCAAAGTAAAAAGACTTGGAGTAGCAATATCTGGTGGCCCCGATAGTGTTGCACTAGCTTTTTTTGCTAAATGTTATTCTTTAAAAAAAAATATAAATTGTTATTTTTTTTTAGTAGATCATGGCTTAAGGAAGGAATCAGATATAGAAGCAAATCATGTTGTTTTAGAATTAAAAAAATATAATATTTTTTGTAAAATAATAAAATGGAAAGGAAAAAAACCAGTATCAAATATACATCATTATGCGAGACTTAATCGTTATGATCTAATATTAAAACAGTGTAAAAAAATGAGAATAAATAAATTATTAGTAGGACATCACCAAGATGATTTAATAGAAAATTTTTTTATAAGACTGTTCAGAGGAAGTGGATTAAAAGGACTATCATCTTTTGGACCTAGTTCTGAACTAAACAAAAATAATATAAAAATACTAAGGCCACTCATAAAATGTAAAAAAAGTGATCTTGAATTTGTTTCAAAAAAAATTTTTAAATCTTATATTAAAGACCCTTCTAATACTGACGAAAAATTTACCAGAAGCAGAATAAGAAATTTTTTGAAAAAAGAAAATTTTGATTTAAAAAAATTAAAATTAACAATAAAAAATTTAAAAAAATCTGATCAAGCAATTGAATATTATGTAAGAAAAAATATAGATGAGAATTGTAATTATTTAACAAAAAAAAATAAATTTATATTATCTGAATATTTTTTTAAAAATTCTGAAGAAATAATGTTTAGATCATTGAATTTTATTTTCACTAGAATTAGTAAAAAAAATTACCCACCGAGAGGCAAAAAAACTATCGATTTAATTTTAAAAATTAAAGGTAAAAATTTCAAAAAAATAACCCTAGGAGGGTGTTTAATTGAAAAAATTAACAAAACTATAATAATTTCTAAGGAATAATGATAAAATGGGTTAATTTGACTATTGTTAAATTGAAATTAATTCTTATTTTATAGGTTATGAATATTAAAAATTTAGCTATGTGGGCGATTATAGTAGTTCTAACAGTAGGACTATATAACATGTTCAAGAATCCACAAATGAATGCCTCAAAAAATAACTCAATAATTTTTTCTGAGTTTTTATCTGAAGTAGATAACGGCAGGGTTGTTGAAGTTCAAATTCAAGGAAATAATATTCAAGGAGTATTATCTAATGGAGAAAAATTTCAAACATATTCTCCTAATGATCCAAATTTAATAGAAAAATTAACTGAAAGAGGTGTTAATATTTCTGCCTCACCTCTAGATGAAAAAATGCCTTCATTGCTTGGCGTACTTTTATCATGGTTTCCAATGTTATTACTTATTGCTGTATGGATTTTTTTTATGCGGCAAATGCAAGGAGGAAAAGGTGGCGCAATGGGCTTTGGAAGATCAAAAGCAAAAATGATGAACCAATTAAAAGGGAAAGTAACTTTTAATGATGTTGCAGGAGTCGAGGAAGCAAAAGAAGAGGTAGAAGAAGTAGTAGAATTTTTAAAAGACCCTAAAAAATTTAGTAGACTAGGTGGAAAAATTCCAAGAGGTTGTTTGTTAGTAGGCCCTCCAGGCACAGGTAAAACATTGCTTGCAAGAGCAATTGCCGGAGAGGCAGGAGTGCCTTTTTTCACTATTTCGGGTTCTGATTTTGTTGAGATGTTTGTAGGAGTTGGCGCATCAAGAGTTAGAGATATGTTCGAACAGGGAAAAAAACACGCACCTTGTATCATTTTCATAGATGAAATAGATGCTGTTGGAAGAAGTAGAGGAGCAGGTTTAGGTGGAGGAAATGATGAAAGAGAACAAACTTTAAATCAGTTGCTTGTAGAAATGGACGGTTTTGATACTAACGAAGGAGTAATAATTATTGCAGCAACAAATAGACCAGATGTATTAGATCCTGCTCTTTTAAGACCTGGAAGATTTGATAGGCAGGTTGTTGTTTCACTTCCCGACATTATTGGAAGAGAAAAAATTTTAAAAGTTCACGCAAAAAAAATATCAATGGCACCTGATATTAATTTAAGAACAGTTGCAAGGGGAACACCAGGATTTTCAGGAGCTGACCTTGCTAACCTTGTTAATGAGTCTGCATTATTAGCAGCAAGAAAAAATAAAAGAATTGTAACGAATAGTGAATTTGAGGAAGCTAAAGATAAAGTTATGATGGGAGCGGAAAGAAGATCAATGGTCATGACAGAAGAAGAAAAAAAATTAACTGCATATCATGAGGCCGGTCACGCAATAGTAACTATTAACGAAAAGGCCGCCTATCCTATTCATAAAGCTACAATAATCCCAAGAGGTAGAGCTTTGGGTATGGTTATGCAACTACCAGAAAAAGATGAGGTTTCTCAAACTAGAGAACAACTACACGCACAAATGGCAATCGCAATGGGAGGAAGAGTTGCAGAAGAATTAATATTTGGAGATGAAAAAGTAACTACTGGAGCAGCCAGTGATATTGAGCAAGCAACTAAAAGAGCGAGAGCAATGGTCATGAGAGCAGGTCTTAGCAAAGAACTAGGTCCAGTTGCTTATGGTGAAAATGAAGAAGAGGTATTTTTAGGACGTTCAGTTGCAAGACAACAAAATATGTCAGAAGAAACAGCTAAAAAAGTAGATTCTGAAATAAGAAAATTTGTTGAAAGGGGATATGAAAGAGCAAAAAAAGTATTAACCGAAAAAATTGACGATCTGCACAAGTTAGCAAAAGCTCTTCTAATTTATGAAACATTAACAGGTAATGAAATTGAGGATTTAATTAATAAAAACACGTATCCATCCAATAAAGAAGCTTTAAAAAATTCAGACAAAGACGATAATTCTGCTCTCGGATCTATTGGATTAAAACCAAAAATTGTTCACTAATTTATAATGGAGAAATATTACACTAGAACGTGTAATTTCTACTATGGAAATGAATCATTAAAAAAAGTTAAAAATAAATCTGCCTTACCTTTAAATAATAGCAAATTTATATCTTTTGATACTATCGAAATAATAACTCGAAAGTATAGAAAAAAAATTCATATTAAAGATATTAAACTACAAAAAAAAAAAATAAAAAATAAAATCAATAATGATTTAAATTTAATTATAAAAAAAAAATATTTTAAAAAACTAAATTTTACAAATCTTCCATTGTTAATGGGAATAATAAATTTAACTCCAGATAGTTTTTCTGACGGTGGAAAATATAATACAAAAAATAAAAGTTTTATCCATGCTAAAGATTTAATTAAAAATGGATGTAAAATTTTAGATATTGGCGGTGAATCCACAAGACCAGGATCTCGTGAAATTGAAAATAAATTAGAATGGAAAAGAGTAGGTGGAGCATTAAAAAAAATAAAAAAATTAAATACTTTTGTTTCATTAGATACAAGAAAAAGTTGGATAATGAAAAAAGGTATTAATTATAAAGTTAATTTAATTAATGACGTATCTGGCTTAGGCCATGACTCCGATACAATAAATATTCTTAAAGAAACAAATGTACCTTTTGTAATAAATCATACACAAGGAACTCCAACAAAAATGCAAAAAAACCCTAAATATAAAAATGTTCTTTTAGATATTTATGATTTTTTTGAGAGTAAAATTAATGAAATTAGATCCAAAGGAATTAAACATAACAATATAATTTTAGATCCAGGCATTGGATTTGGTAAAAACTTGAAACATAATATTACCTTGATCAGGAATGTTTCTATTTTTCACTCATTAGGATTTCCTATAATGTTAGGCATTTCTAGAAAAAGATTTATAAAAGATTTATCTAGAAACAATGATAGCAAAGAAAGATTAGGAGGAACAATAGCTTCAGCTTTGCATGCGATGATGCAGGGAGTTCAAATACTAAGAGTTCATGATGTTAATGAAGTTAATCAAAGTATTAAAGTTTTTCAATCAATAAATCATTAGGGAATGTATAAAAAATATTTTGGTACAGATGGGATTAGAGGAAAAGTTAATCAAAAAAAAATTAATGGGGAAATGTTTTTTAAATTTGGTTTAGCTACAGGTACATATTTTAAAAATTTAAAAAAAAAAAAACAAACAGCAATAATTGCAAAGGATACTAGATTATCTGGTTATTCCTTGGAACCAGCAATAGTTTCGGGACTAACATCAGCAGGCATGCATGTTTATACGTTGGGACCTTTACCAACAAACGGTCTTGCGATGTTGACTAAAAAAATGAAAGCAAATTTAGGTATTATGATTACAGCTTCCCACAATCCTTATTATGATAATGGTTTAAAATTATTTGGTCCTGATGGTCTTAAGTTATCTGATAAAATTGAAAAAAAAATTGAAAAGTTAATTGACTCAAAAATTATTAAAAATTTATCTAAACCTAATACTCTTGGGCGGGTAAAAAGACTGGAAAATGCTAACGAAAAATATATACAAATTTTAAAAGATAATTTTCCAAAAAATTTTAATTTAAAAGGAATAAAAATAGCCATTGATTGTGCTAATGGTGCTGGATACAAATCTGGACCAAAACTTTTAAAATCTTTAGGAGCCAAAGTGTATGCTACTGGCATATCTCCAAATGGATTTAATATTAATTATAAGTGTGGATCTACATTTCCAAATAAAATCAAATCTTTAGTTAAAAAACATAGAGTAAATATAGGAATATCTTTAGATGGAGATGCAGATAGAATTATTTTGTGTGATGAAAAAGCCAATATAATTAATGGAGATAATATTATTGCAATGCTGGCCAGCAGATGGAAAAGAAAAAAAATTCTTAAGGGAGGTGTTATAGGCACTTTAATGTCTAACTATGGATTGCAAAATTATTTTAGAGAACAAAAAATTAGATTTATAAGAGCTGACGTTGGTGACAAACATGTTAAGGAGCAGATGAAAATAAATAAATTTAATTTAGGAGGAGAGCAATCGGGACATATTATCCTAGGTAAATTTGCAACTACAGGAGACGGTTTGCTAGTTGCTTTAGAAGTATTATTTTCAATTAGAAAAGGAAAAAAAGCTAGTGAGTTATTTAATATATTTAAATCTACACCACAAATTTTAGAAAATATTACGGTTAGAGATAAGTCAGTTATTAATTCAATAAAGTGTAAAAAAGCAATAAAAGTTGCTTCAAAATTAATGAATGATCAAGGAAGGATATTAGTTAGAAAATCTGGCACTGAATCCAAAATAAGAGTTATGGCAGAATCTGATAATAAAAAAATATTATCTCAATGTGTAAATATAATTAAAAGGACTATTTTATAAATTGAAACCTAAATCTAAAGTATTAATAGTTGCAGGCTCTGATTCTAGTGGAGGCGCAGGGATACAAGCAGACATAAAAACAGTTACAGCATTAGGATCTTATGCAATGACAGCTATTACTGCGGTTACATCACAAAATACAACTGGAGTTATCTCTATAACACCGATTCCACATAAAGAAATATCAAAACAAATAGAATTTACTGTTAAAGATATTAAACCAGATGCTATTAAAATTGGCATGCTACAATCAAATAATGTAATAAATTCAGTTTTAAAATCTTTAAAAAAAATAAAAGTAAAAAAAATAATTTTAGATCCAGTAATGGTTGCAAAAGGAGGAACAAAACTTATAAATAATAATTCGATTAAACTTCTAAAATCAAAATTAATAAAAAATGTGAGTCTAATTACGCCAAATATTCCTGAAGCTGAAATTTTAACAAAAACAAAAATTAAATCAGTTGAAGATATGATTTATGCATCGAAAATTTTGCTTAAATTAGGAGCGAAAAATGTTTTAGTAAAAGGAGGACATTTAGACAAAAAAATAATGTATGATGTTTTATTAACTAAAAATGAAATTATAATTTTTAAGAATAAAAAAATTTACACCAAAAATACTCATGGAACAGGATGTACTTTGTCGAGTGCTATTGCAACATATTATTCATGTGGAAAAACATTAAAGAAATCTTGTGAGATGGCAATTAAATATGTTAATCATGCAATTGTTACAGGGCCAAAATTTGGAAAAGGCTGCGGTCCAATAAACCATTTAAACACAATAAATATAAGTAAAAAATTTAAATGAAAAATGTTGTCGTTATAGGGTCTCAATGGGGAGATGAAGGCAAAGGGAAAATTGTTGATTGGCTTTCAAGTGAAGCTGATGTTGTAATAAGATTTCAAGGTGGACATAATGCTGGACACACTTTAGTTATAGACGGTATCACATACAAGTTGAGACTTTTGCCATCTGGAATAGTTAGACAAAATAAAATATCAATAATCGGAAACGGCGTGGTTATTGACCCATGGGCTTTGATAGATGAGATTGAGGAAATTAAGTTGAAAGGTGTTGAAATAACAGCAAAAAACTTAATTATATCAGAGTCTGCAAATTTAATTCTTCCGTTTCATAAAGAACTGGATGAACTAAGAGAAGATTCTGCTGGAACAGCAAAAATTGGAACTACTAGACGAGGAATAGGACCTGCGTATGAGGATAAAGTAGGAAGAAGATCTATAAGAGTTATGGATTTGTTTTCAGAAAAAGATTTAGATAATAGATTAGAGGAAGCTTTAAAGCATCACAATGCAATTAGAAGAGGTCTTAAAAAAGAAATTTATGAAAAAAATCAAATCAAAAAAGATTTGCTTAAAATAGCTCCAAAAATACTGAAATATTCAAACCCAGTATGGAAAAAAATTGATGAATTTAAATCAAGCGGAAAAAAAATACTCTTTGAGGGTGCACAAGGAATCTTACTAGATGTTGATCATGGAACATATCCTTTTGTAACATCTTCAAATACAGTAGCTTCAGCAGCAGCTACCGGAAGTGGGTGTGGTCCAAATTCAATTAATTATGTTTTAGGAATAACAAAAGCATATACAACGAGAGTTGGGAAAGGACCTTTTCCAACCGAATTAAATGATAAAATAGGAGAAGAACTTGGAACAAAAGGAAATGAATTTGGAACAGTTACAAGTCGTAAAAGGAGATGTGGTTGGTTCGACGGTGTTTTAGTAAGACAAACAATAAAGATTTCAGGAATTAATGGTATTGCAATAACTAAATTAGATGTTTTAGATGGACTTGAAGAAATCAAGATGTGTATAGCTTACGAAATTAACGGAAAAAAAATTGACTATTTACCTGCATCAACTAATGATCAATTAAATGTCCAACCAGTTTACAAAAGCTTTAAAGGCTGGCAATCTTCTACCAAAGGCATAAAAAAATTTGACGATCTTCCAGATAATGCAAAATCATATATTAAAGAATTAGAGAAATTTTTAGAAACTAAGGTTTCAAGTATATCAACAAGTCCAGAAAGAAATGATACAATTTTAATTGAAGATCCTTTCAAAGCTTAGTTTGCTGCCAAAAGATTTTTGGATTTTGCAGAATTTATCATATGCTTTTGAAGTTTTTCGAATGCCTTGTTCTCAATTTGTCTAATTCTTTCTCTGCTAATTTTATATTTTTTACTTAGTTCTTGCAAAGTTGAAGGATCATCTGTTAATCTTCTAGAGTATAAAATTTCTTTTTCTCTTTCATTTAAAATTTTTATAGAGTCTTGTAATAAATCTTTTCTATGTTTCATTTCTTCCTGTTGAGCAAATTTTACTTCTTGATCCATGTCTTTATCTACAATCCAATCTTGCCATTCATCGCCATCTTCACCAATTGGTGCATTTAATGATTGTTCTTTTCCAGATAAGCGTCTATTCATTGATACTACTTCGTTTTCACTAACATCAAGTCTAGATGCTATTTCTTTTACATGTTCATTTTTAAGATCACCTTCAGTTTTTGGAGAAATTTGATTTTTTATTTTTTTTAAATTGAAGAATAATTTTTTTTGAGCAGTTGTTGTTCCTATCTTTACTAAACTCCATGATCTTAATATATACTCTTGTATTGAAGCTTTTATCCACCACATAGCATAAGTTGCTAGTCTAAAACCTTTTTCTGGTTCAAATTTTTTTACTGCTTGCATTAGCCCTATATTGCCTTCAGAAATCATTTCACTTACAGGCAAACCATATCCTCTATAACCCATAGCAATTTTTGCTACTAATCTTAAATGACTAGTGACAAGTTTTTCTGCAGATTTCAAATTTCCAGTTGATCTCCAATTTTTTGCAAGCATATATTCTTCCTCTGCAGCAAGCATTGGAAATTTTTTGATTTGCTCAAGATATGCCGATAGCCCTCCTTCGTTGGAGAGAATAGGCAGGTTATAATTAATACTTTTACTCATATTGCTACTTTATTTAATAAAGAAAAAAAATAATACAATCCTTTTATTTGTTAGTGTTTTTAAGCTTTTTTAAAATTAAACTTAGATCAGCAGGTAAATTTGATGAAAATTCAACTTCCTTACCATTTTTTGGGTGTTTAAATCCTAATGTTTTTGCATGTAAAAATTGTCTATCTAAATTTACAATTAATTTTTCTAAATTTTGATCTATATTTTTAAATTTTTTATATTTTTTTTTATATTTTTTATCTCCCAAAATATTATTTCCTTTATAACTCATATGAACTCTTATTTGATGAGTTCTGCCAGTCTCTAGTTTGCACTCAACAAAACTAAATAATGGGCATTTAGGATTTTCAAAAATTTCAAGAGTTTTATAATTAGTAATAGCTTTTTTACCTTTTGTTATTCCTACAGCCATAAGCTGTCTGTTTTTAGTACTTCGAGTTATTAATGTTTCAATTTTTCCATTTTTAGGTCTTAACTTTCCCCAAATTAATGTTTGATAAGTTCTGTTTATTGAATGTTCATTAAATTGTTTCGACAATTCTTCATGTGTAAAATTATTTTTAGCTATTACAACTAAACCAGAAGTATCTTTATCTATTCTATGAACTATTCCTGGCCTTAATTCACCATTTATATTCGATAAATTTTTACTATCATAATTTATTAATGCATTAACTAATGTGTTATCATAGTTTCCCGCACCTGGGTGCATAGCTATACCAGCTGCTTTGTTTACGACAATTAAATCATTATCTTCATATACTATATCTAATTTATAATTATATGGTTTAAGAGAAGCTTTTTTGGGTTTCGGGATTTTAAGATTTATACTATCCCTAGGAGAAATTTTTTTAGCAGGGCTTTTAACAATTATGTTATTAATTTTTAAGTTTTTGTTTATTATTAAATTTTTGATTCTTGTTCTGCTTATAGATTTTTCTTTTTTTGTTAAAAATTGATCAACTCTTTGGTTAGCTTCATTATCTGCAACAATTAAATTAATGATATTTTTCATAAATTATAATAATAATAATACTATATGCGCTCGTAGCTCAACTGGATAGAGCGCCAGATTTCGGCTCTGGAGGTTCAGGGTTCGACTCCTTGCGAGCGCGCGCCAATTTTTTAATGTAAATTTGTGAATTTGAAACAATTATAATTTTATATTGATTATTGATTTTTTTTAAAAATTTATTTATTGCATAACACGGATTATCTTCAATTTTTTTGTATAAAGTCCATATATAATCATCACAAATCAAGTATCCATTTTCATTTAGAAATTTCCAAGCATTAACACAGTCCTGGTAAACTTGTTCACCTTTATGGAGCCCATCTACATAAATTATATCATAAAAAATTTTATTATCCTTAAAAAAAATATTACTTTTTTTTTTAATTTTTTTAATGTTTTTATATTCTTTTAAATTCTTATCAAATTTTTGTTCAACAAGAGAAAAATGTTTGTTGGGATATTCTCCTGTTTTATCATATTCATCAAGATCGTCCCATGTATCGACACAATAAATTTTATTAAAATTAAAATTTTCTTCCACAAATAATGCAGAATTTCCTTCATAAGATCCTATTTCAAGGTAGTTTTCAGAATTTTTAATTTTATTTATAATATAATAAAAATAATATGCATGAGAGGAGAAATAGTCTTTAGTAAATTTTTTTTTAATAAGAAGTTTTTGATGTTTTTTTTTATACTCAATTATTTTTCTTTTAATAAATATATTTTTAATTTTTTGGAATAAGAAATAGAAAATAATAATAAAACTAGATTTATTATTATACAAAAAAAATAATTTATTTATAATTTTCATTCGCCTATGTTAATTAAAGTACCCTTTTTTCTTGCCTGTCCAAAAGAATAATAAAATAAAGATATGGCTATTACTAAATAAATTGCATTAAAATAAAAAGCATTAACTATATTTTGATAATTAACTGTTTGGTTAATTAAAATGTTTCTAGCTTCTTCAAAAATATATACTAGAGGTAGAGAATAAGCTATTTTTTGAAAAATCTCAGGCAAAATTTCAACAGGATAATAAATACATCCAAATGGAGCCAAAAGGAACATCGTTGACCAAGCTATATTTTCAAAAGAAGGACCATACCTCAACAGTCCAGCTGAAACTAATATTCCAAGTGTAATTCCAAATATATATAAACTTAAGAAAAGGAAAAATAAATAAAAACCAAGATCTAGTATTGATATTCCAAAAAGTGGGGAAGTAAGCAAAATTGCTGGAATGAGTCCAATTAAGGCTCTGATTAAAGCTGTAAAAATCAATGAGATAATTATTTCACCAATTTTAATTGGTGCAATAAATAAATTTGTAAAGTTTCTACTCCAAATTTCTTCTAAAAATAACATATTAAAACCAATGCTTGTTCTAAAAAGAAAATCATAAAGAATAGCACATGTTAAAATTACACCAACAGCATTATTGTAATAAGCACTATGTGCTGCAAAAAAATTAGATATAAAACCCCATAAAGTTATTTGAATTGATGGCCAATAAATTAGATCTAAAATTCTAGGAAAAGATCTAGTAATCAAATAAAAATGTCTTAAAAAAAGACCAAAAATTCTAGTTATGCTCATCTGCGCTCCTAGAAAGCTTTAAAAAAACTTCTTCCAAGTTTTTTCTACCATGTTTTTTGATTAAATCTTGAGGACAACCTTTATCAATAATAACACCATCTTTCATCATAAGAACTGTCTTACATAATCTGGTTACTTCGTTCATATTGTGTGATGCTAATAAAATTGATATTTTTTTTTCTTTTTTATAATTTTCTAAAAAACTTCTTACAAAATCTCCAATTTCAGGATCAAGAGAAGCCGTTGGTTCATCTAAAAATAAAACGGTTGGACTATTTATTAAAGCTTTAGCTAAGCTTACTCTATTTTTTTGTCCAGATGAAAGTTCTCCAGTTACTCTATTTAATAAATCTTTTAATCTTAATTTTTCAGTGAGATATTCTATTCTATTTTTTGTATCTAAAACATTATACAATTTACAATAAACGATTAAATTTTGTTTTACAGTTAATTTTTTTGGCAGCTCTATATAAGGAGAAATAAAATTTATTTTTTGAAGAATTTCTATTCTATTTTCCTCAATTTGCATTCCATTTATTAATATTTTACCTCCTGAAGGTTTTAGTAATCCTAGCATCATTCCTATTGTTGTTGTTTTTCCAGAACCATTAGGACCAAGTAATCCAAGTATTTCATTTTCTTTTATTTCAAATGATATGTTTTTTACTGCTTCTTTTGAGCCATAATTTTTTTTTAGGTTTTGAACTTCTACTAAGTTTTTCATTAAAATTTAGATGCTCTTATTAGTCGATCATTGATTGCTTCACCAAATCCTATATTTGGAATTTTTTCTACTGAAATACTTTTAAAATTTTTATTTTTTATTTTTCTTAACGTTTTATATAATTTTTTTGCTGCTTCTTTAAGATTTCCTTTTTTACTCAAATAGTAAAAATTTTTACCAGATATTTTTCTTTTTTTAATTAAAATAAATGCCTCGCTCAACTTTGGTTTTTTTATATTTAATCTAATCGGAACACCAGGTGAATAGTGAATTTTTCCTTGTCCAGGAACAATAATTTTTTTATTTTTTTTTTGAAATTTAAGTTTGGTTTTGAGGATTTTATTTATTTTACTTATTTCAATTCCTCCCAATCTAAGGATTTGAATTTTATTTACCAAATTAATTATAGTCGACTCCAAGCCAATTTTTGAACTACCTCCATTAAGTACAAATTTAATTTTTTTTCCAAATTCATCTATAACATCTTCTTTTGTAACAGGACTAATTCTAGATGAAATGTTAGCACTTGGAGCAGCAAGTGGATATTTAAGATTTTTTAAAAGTTTTATTGTTACCGAATGATTTGGAAATCTTACTGCTAAAGTTTTTTTATCATTTGTAACGTTTTTGGAAATTTTACTGTTTTTTTTTAATTTTAAAACAAATGTTATTGGTCCAGGGCAAAAATTTTTAAATAATTTGAGAAAACTTGTATTAATTATGCAGTCTTTCTTTAGCATTTCTAAACTATAATAATGAACTATAAGAGGATTTTTTTTTGGTCTTTTTTTTAATTTGAAAATCCTAGATGTCGCCTTAGAAGAATAAGCATTTGCTGCTAATCCATACACAGTTTCTGTTGGTATGCCTATACACTCATTTTTATCTAAATAATATTTAGATTTTTTAATATTTGAAAGATTGTTTTTCATGTAATAATACCAACTATTATATGAAAGATAAAAATTTTCCAGATGATATTAAAAACAAATCCTTGAATGAGCTTACAGAATTGGCAAATAATATTATTAAAAATCTTGAGAGAGAGGAAGACCTTGAAAATTCAATCAATGAATACCAAAAATTAATAAAATTAAATAATCTGATTGAAAA
This sequence comes from uncultured Pelagibacteraceae bacterium, assembly GCA_902533945.1. Lineage (GTDB taxonomy): Bacteria > Pseudomonadota > Alphaproteobacteria > Pelagibacterales > Pelagibacteraceae > Pelagibacter. The sequence continues at coordinate 33,894 of CACANS010000007.1, forward strand.
AAAATTTCAAAATACATCAAAAGAAATATCTTATATGGTAAAATCAAGAATAAATGAAATCTTGAAAAAAAATGAAAAAAAAATTAAATAAAATCGCAAAAGATGTAAATCTTTTTTTAATACGATTTCTAAATAAACAAAAACATACAGACTTAATCAAATCTATGAAATATGGTTTGCTTCCAGGGGGCAAAAAAATTAGATCAAAATTAATTGTTGATGTAGGAAAGATTTTTAAATTAAGATACCAAAATCTTATTCAAATAGGGGCAGTTGTTGAATGTATACATGCATATTCATTAATTCATGATGACCTTCCTTGTATGGATAATGATTCTTTACGAAGAGGAAAATTATCAACTCATAAAAAATTTGGAGAGTCCACCGCAATACTAGCGGGAAACTCATTACTTATAATTGCATATGAAATTTTAAGTAATTCAAATTTAAATTTAGATAGTAAAATAAAAATAAAATTAATAAATTTAATATCACAATGCTCTGGACACTCAGGAATAGCTGGTGGTCAATATTCAGACTTAAGCTTCGAACGCAAAAAAATTCCTTTGAAAAAAATTATTGAAATGCAAATAAAAAAAACTGGTAAACTTTTTAGTTTTTGCTGTATAGCTCCTGTCATTATGAGTAAAAAGGAAAAATATTTTAAAAGATTTGATAAAATTGGATCTGATATTGGTTTATTATTTCAAATTGCAGACGATTTAATTGACTATAGTGGTAACACCAAAAAAGCAGGAAAAAAAACAAAAAAAGATTTAAAAAAAGGAAAAGCAACCTTAATTAGTTTGCTAGGTTACAAAAAAACTATTAAGTATAAAAATAAATTAAAATTAAATATATTTAAAAAAATTAGTAAATTTGAAAATAAATCAAATGATTTAATAAGCACAATTAACTATATTGTAAGTAGAACTAAATGAAAAAAAAATATAAATTTCTAGATAATATTAACTTTCCATCTGATATTAAAAGTATTTCACAGTCAGATTTAAAAATATTAGCTAATGAAGTTAGACAAGAAATGATAGAGGTAGTTTCAGAGACTGGAGGTCATTTAGGAGCTGGACTTGGGGTTGTAGAACTAACAGTAGCTTTACATTATATATTTAATACTCCTAATGATAAGTTAATATGGGATGTAGGACATCAAACATATCCTCATAAAATATTAACAGGAAGAAAAGACAGAATTAGAACTTTGAGAAAAGCAGGTGGATTATCAGGTTTTACAAAAAGATCTGAGAGCGAATATGATCCTTTTGGTGCTGCACATAGTTCAACATCAATATCATCTGCTTTAGGAATTGCAGTTGCAAATAAACTTTCAAATAAATCAGACAATATAATTGCGGTTATAGGTGACGGAGCGATGAGTGCAGGTATGGCATATGAGGCAATGAATAATGCTGGCGCCACCAAAACAAAAATTATTGTAATATTAAACGATAACGATATGTCAATTGCAAAACCGGTTGGAGCGATGAGAACATATTTAGCAAAAATTTTATCAGGAAAACTTTATTTTAGTTTCAGAGAAACTGTAAAACTAATAATTTCTGCTTTTTCAAAAAGATTTAGTAAGAAGGCTGGTAAAGCCGAGGATTTTTTAAGATCTGTAGTCACAGGTGGAACTTTATTTAGTTCAATGGGTTTTTATTATATCGGACCCATTGATGGTCATGACATGAATGATTTAGTTTCAGTTTTAAAAAATGCAAAAGAAATAAATTACGATGGTCCTATTATGATCCATATAAAAACAGAAAAAGGAAAAGGTTATAAATATGCAGAAAAATCATTAGATAAATATCATGGAGTTACAAAATTTAACATAAACACTGGGGTTCAAGAAAAATCTAAATCTAACACACCTTCCTACACAAAAGTTTTTGCCAATACTCTTGTAAAGCATGCTGAAAAAGATAGTAAAATTATAGGAGTTACTGCGGCAATGCCTTCAGGAACTGGAATGGATATTTTTGGAGAAAAATTTCCACTAAGAATGTTTGATGTTGGAATTGCTGAGCAACATGCCGTTACTTTTGCAGCAGGCTTAGCAACAGAAGGTTATAAACCATATGCTGCAATTTATTCTACTTTTTTACAAAGAGCATACGACCAAGTTGTACATGATGTTGCAATTCAAAGTTTACCAGTTAGATTTGCAATAGATCGAGCTGGATTAGTTGGTGCAGATGGACCTACGCATGCTGGTTCATTTGACATAACTTATCTATCCACTTTACCTAATTTTGTGGTAATGGCTGCAAGCGACGAGTCAGAATTAGTAAAAATGATAAATACCTCTGTTGATATTAATGATAAACCCTCAGCATTTAGGTATCCAAGAGGAAATGGAGTAGGATTAGAATTGCCAGGAATTAATGAAAAATTAGAATTAGGAAAAGGAAGAATAATTAAAGAAGGTAAAAAAATTGCTTTAATAAGTTTTGGAGCAAGGCTGAATGAATGCTTGATTGCATGTGAATCTTTAAAAAAAAAGGGAGTAAATATTACACTTGTTGACGCTAGATTTGTAAAACCGTTAGATGAGAATCTTATCTGGCAACTTGCAACTGATCATGAAGCAATAATTACGATAGAAGAAGGTTCAATAGGAGGATTTGGTTCTCATGTTGGTCATTTTTTAAATGATAAAAATTTGTTGGATAACAACTTAAAGTATAGATCTATGATTTTGCCTGATAGGTTTATCGAACATGATAAACCAGATTTAATGTATAAATATGCTGGTTTAGATTCAAACAATATTGAAATAAAAATATTAGATACTTTAAATTCAAAAATAATAATAAAGAAAACCAACTAAGTATTACATTGTGCATTGTGCATCAAATAATGGTCTAAAATTACACAGTGCATCATTGCTTCACCTATAGGAACGGCTCTAATACCAACACATGGATCATGTCTTCCTTTAACCGATATAGATGTGTTCTTTCCAAATTTATCAATAGTTTTTCTTGAAGTAAGAATTGAAGAAGTTGGTTTTACAGCAAATGATAGTATTATTTCCTGTCCAGTTGATATTCCTCCAAGAATACCACCTGCGTTATTTGATTTAAAATTTGTTTTTTTTCCTTTTTGGGAAATTTCATCAGAATTTTGTTCCCCAGTTAATTGAGCAGAGTTCATTCCTGAACCAATGTTTACTCCTTTTACTGCATTTATACTCATCATTGCCGCAGCTAGGTCCATATCGAGTTTCGAGTAAATCGGAGCTCCTAATCCTACTGGAATTCCTCTAGCTCTTATCTCAATTATTGCCCCGCAAGATGAGCCAGCTTTCCTAATACTTAATAAATATTTTTCCCATATTTTTACAATTGATTTATCTGGACAGAAAAAAGGATTTTTGGAAATAAAATTATCATTCCAATTTTTTAAATCACAACCAAGTATTCCTAATTGCGTTACTCCTCCAATAACTTTATATTTTTTTCCAATCTTCTTTTCTAAAACTTTTTTTGCTATAGCGCCAGCGGCTACCCTTGAGGCTGTTTCTCTAGCTGATTGTCTACCTCCACCTCTAAAGTCTCTAATTCCATATTTTTTAAAATATGTATAGTCAGCATGACCAGGTCTAAATTTATTTTTTATTGTTTCGTAATCCCTAGATCTCATATCTTTGTTATAAATTATTAATGATACAGGTGTTCCTGTAGTTTTTCCTTCAAATACACCTGATAAAATATTTACTTGATCATCTTCTTTTCTTTGAGTTGTAAATTTTGATTGACCAGGTTTCCTTTTATCTAATTCTATTTGTATGTCTTTTTCTTTAATACTTATATTTGGTGGACATCCATCAATCACACACCCAATCGCAGGGCCATGAGATTCACCCCAGGTTGTGAAACGAAATATCTTTCCAAATGTATTAAATGACATTAAACATATTATATAATTTATTTTGTTGAAATTATGAATCAAAAAAACTCACTTGGCCTGAATTATTGCTTTAAGGATTTAGAAAATCCAATAGATCTCTTTAAAGAATGGTTTAGTCAGGCAAAAAAGACAGAAATAAATGATCCAAATGCTTTAGCTTTATCTACTTCTGACAGCAAAGGAGTTTCTTCATTAAGAATGGTTTTATTAAAAGATTATAACAAAAATGGATTTATCTTTTATACAAATTTAAATAGCAAAAAAAGTAAAGATATAAAAATTAATCCAAATGCATCAATGTGCTTTCACTGGAAAAGTTTATTAAGACAAATAAGGATTACAGGATTAGTGTCAAAGGTGACAGATGATGAAGCAGACAAATATTATAATTCTAGAAATTATGGTAGCAAAATTGGAGCATGGGCATCAAATCAAAGCTCAACGTTAAAAAATAGAGAAGAATTATATAAATCAATTGAAGATTATAAAAAAAAATATCCTGAAGAAGATAAAGTACCCAGACCAAATTATTGGTCAGGTTGGAATCTAAACCCTTATGAAATTGAATTTTGGTTACAAGGTGAAAATAGAATTCATGAAAGATTAAAATACAAAAAAAAGGAAAATGATTATTGGGAACGATTTCTTCTTAATCCTTAAAAAGTTCTTTCCAAACTAAATGAGGTTAAATTTTGCAAGATATCTTTTTCTTTAGAATCTTCAAATATACTCAAAGAATTAGATGAAAGATTTATAAAATATTCGGCCCGTTTATAACAGGCAGAAATTATATTATATTTTTTAATCATTTGTAAAACTTTTTTTAATTCAATTTCCAATCTTTCTTTTTTTTGAAAAAATTCTTTAAGTTCTTTTTTTTCACTAGCGCTAGCTTTTTGATAAAGTAATATTATTGGCAAAGTAATTTTGCCTTCGTAGAAGTCATTTCCAATTTCTTTACCAAAAAATTTTATTTCAGAATTATAGTCTAAAGTGTCATCAGCTATTTGAAATGTTAAACCAAGGTTTTTTCCATAAAATTCTAAAGCATCTTTAACTTTATTTTCTTTTTTTGCCAGAATGGAACCAACTTTTGTTGCTGCTGAAAACAGAGAAGCGGTTTTATCAGATATAATTTTTAAGTATGTTTCTTCTAACATATCAATTTCTCCTTTGTGTTGAAGTTGTAATACTTCTCCCTGAGAAATTTCCGCTGATGTTGATGAAAGAAGCTTTAAAACTTCTAAGTTTCCATCATCTACCATCATTTCAAAACATCTACTTAACAAATAGTCCCCAACTAAAATTGAAGATTGATTTCCCCAAATTTTATTTAATGTTTTTTTTCCTCTTCTTTTGCTGGCGCCATCAATTACGTCATCATGCATTAATGTTGCCGCATGAATCAATTCTATACATGCTGCGAGATTAACATCTCTGGTACCTTTTGAATAACCGCATAGTTTTGCGGAGCTAAGTGTCAACAAAGCTCTTATTCTTTTACCACCTGTTCTAAGGTGATATTTTGTCATTTCATCTACTAATTCCACTTTACTTAATAACTTTGTTTTAATTTTTTCTTCCACTAAAATTAGCTTATCCTCAAAAGAATTTTTAAGATCTGAAAATGAATTATTTATTCGTTTTTCTAGATGAACTACTGTTCCCATTACTTTAAAGTAGTATAATTAAGATAATATTATACTTATCAATTGACGCACCCCAAACTTCAACTATAAGGAGACTTTATATTAAATAAAAAATTTTATAAGCATTAAGCATGTTATCATTTTTCAAAAAAAAAAAAATTATACCTCATATTAAACTTAGTGGCGTAATAGGGAATGTGGGCAAATTCAAACAAGGTATAGATTTTGCTGGTCAAGAAGAAATAATTAAAAAAGCTTTTTCGATAAAAAAAGCACCCGCAATAGCAATATCAATTAATTCTCCAGGAGGATCTCCAGTTC
>CACANS010000008.1 GCA_902533945.1 uncultured Pelagibacteraceae bacterium
GTATCAAAAAAGTTGTTTTACCAAAAGTATTTATAATTTTTTTATTTTTTAAATATTCTAATTTTTCAGTTTTTAATTTTAGATCATTAATCTTATCCTCAGCTAAAATTTTTTTATTAAATTCTAATAATGAATCTAATTTATTATATTTAAATTCTTCAGAAGTAATGGTAATGTTATCCGGCAATATAACTTCAGATCCATTTTTTGCTTCTACTAAATTTCCTTCATCTAAAATATTTATTTCGCTAGCTTTAAAAATTATTTCTTCTTCTGAATTTGCATTTATGAAAAAACACAGAGTAAATAATATGATAAAAAATTTATTTTTCATTTACCGTTACCAAAGAAAAACTTAATATTATAAACATTATTAGTTGTGGAAGCCATATAGATGGTATTAATGGCATTCTTTCATTGACTCCAATTGTATAAAAGAAATAGTTAATATAGTAAACAATTACCGATGCAAGTATTCCAAAAACAATTATTAAATATTTTTTACTATTATTTTTCGAACTAAACATAAATATTCCTCCAAGCAAAGCCAAGAGAGTGGCTAAAATTGGGGAAGAAAAAATTTTTTGCAAATGAGCAGAAATTTCAACTGTAGAATAACCCAATGAAGTATAATCATCTCTTAAATCATATAATTCCCAAATAGTTAGTGATTTTAAATCTGAATAAAGATTGTTAATTATTTCAAAATTAAAGTTTGTTAGAATAGTAATATTTTGATCTTCGTAGGTAATTTTATCTTTTTTTGAAATTTTTGCTTTATCAATTCTCCACAAGAATTTACTAACATCTACTTCATTTGCTTGGATATGTGATTTGAAATTAAAATCTAAGTCATATTTTGTTATAGACACATTTTTTAAAAAATTATTTTCGATTTTTTGTGCATTAATCAGATTTATATTTTCTTGTGTTTCGTCTTTAATCCATAAACCATTATCTGTTATCATTGCTAAATATTTATCATCTTTTGTAAATTTATTTTTAATATCTAAATATGAAAATTTTAGTTGTGCTGAAAAATTATAAAAAAATAAAGAAACTACTAAACTTAAAACTAAAACTGAAACGAAAATTATACTTAAAATTTTTAAATTACTTAATCCAAATTTTTTAAAAGCATTTAATTCATCTCTATCAATTATTTTAATAAAAAACATTTGAACAGATATTAAGAATATAAATGGGAAAATATCATATAGTACTGATGGACTGTTTAAGAAAGTTAAAATTAAAGGGAATGCAAAACTTACTTCTTCATCTTTGAAAAAATTTATTTCTTCAAAAATATTTAAAATGCACACCAAGCTTAAAAATATAAATAAAACTTGAATAAAAGAAATTAAATAATTTTTTATAATATATTTATGGTATATTTTAAGCATGAGTTTTAAAATAAGTATATTTAAATATAATTGAATAAATAATAAAAATTAAAAGTAGTGGGATGCCAACAAATATTATACTTTTTGTCTCATCTATACCAGAATATCTAACTGATATTTCAGAGGCAATTAATGAAAATATTCCAAGTAAAAATAATATTACTTTTAATCGATTATAAAAATAATTGTCCTTTGAAGCAAAAATTAATAGAGACGCTATTAAACAAATTACAGGTATGTAAAGAGGTTTAAATATTCTTTTTAAAGTTTCTTGTTTAATATTTTTTAATGAATTATCAGTACATACAAAATCTTCTATTTCTTTATAATCTGTTTTTAAATAAAGTTTTTTTAAGCAACTAATTAAAACTTTAATATCAACTTCTTGAATTTTTCTGTAAGTTGTACTCTTGGTCGAATATTTTGATAAGTCAAAATTTGTTTTATCAAAAGCAAAATTAGTTACTTTTCCATTTAGATTATTTATAAACTCGCCATTAAGAAGAACCAAATAATTTTTTCCATTTTTTTTTTGCAAAATTCCTCTTTTTGCATGTATTATTTGTGACTCCCCATCTTTTATTTGGTCTTTAAGAAATATATTAATTAATTCACCCTTATTATTTATTTGATCAACAAATATTGTTAAATCTGAAACTGTATCAATAAATTTTCTTTCTTTTATTAATGAGGGAAAAAAATCTAAATCAGATTTTTTTATATAATCTCTTCCTTTATCAAGTGAAGTTGGAACTACATAAATATTTAAAAAAACTTGAATTATTAAAAAAATTAAAGAAAACTTAAACAGTATATTTATAAATTTTAGTTTAGTTACACCATAAGTCCAATACACTAATAATTCATTATTGTTTTCTAATTTAATTAGATTATAAAAAACAGAAATAAAAAAAATAAAAGGAAGAATTCTACTTAATATTTTGGGTAGACTTAATAGGGTATATTTAAAATAAACAGCCAAACTATGTCCATCCTCAGTAATAAAATCCATGTAATTTACAGCTTGAATTACCCAAACTATTAGACCTAGAGTAAGTGAGCTTATTAAAAAAAATGCCGTTATGTCGATCAATAATTTTTTAAAAATCAATTTTTTCATTGAAATTATACTTAATAGCAATTATATACTTTCAACTACAAGTATATATTTTAAAATCAATGACTGTTCAAGTTATCTATAAAAATAAGGTTAAATTAACGAACTTAGATGTAATTACGTTATTTGTTGAAGATAAATTTCAAATAAAAAATGCTAAAAGTTTTTTATCGAAAAATGAAAATTCTTATGTTGAAAAAATTTTAAAGAGTAAAAGAAATACTAAAGAAAACATTATTTCATTTAATATAAGTGAAAAAACTACTCTTATATTAGTATCTTTAAAAAAAGACTTAAAAAGTTTCAATGTAGAAAATTTAGGTGCAGAATTTTATAATTTTATTAAAAAAAATTCGTTTAAGGATGTATCCGTAATTACAGAAAGTGTAAAAAGTAAACCTGGAAAAGATTTTATAGGCCGTTTTATGCATGGACTTAAATTAAAATCATATGAATTTAATATATATAAATCAAAAAAAGTAAAAAATATTTTAACAATCAGTCTAATTGGAAAGCAAAGTACTTTAGCATTAAAAAATAAATTACAATTTAAAGCTTTAGAAGAAGGAACATTTTTTACTAGAGATTTAGTTTCTGAACCGGGAAATATTTTACATCCAGATGAATATGCAAATAGATTAAAAAAATTAAAAAAATATGGACTAAAAGTTACAGTTTATGATCAAAAAAAATTAAAGAAATTAGGATGTAATGCTTTATTAGGAGTTGGACAGGGAAGCATAAGAGGATCTTATCTAGTAACTCTTGAATGGAAAGGAAATAAATCAAAATCAAAACCCTTAGCATTTGTTGGAAAAGGAGTTTGTTTTGATACTGGTGGTTACTCACTAAAACCTGCAAGATTTATGGAAGATATGACTTATGATATGGCAGGATCAGCTGCTGTAGTAGGTTTAATGAAAACTTTAGCTTTAAGAAAAGCAAAAATTAATGCAGTTGGTGTTGTAGGTCTTGTTGAAAATATGGTAAGTGGAAATGCTCAAAGACCTGGCGATATTGTAAAATCTTATAGCGGAAAAACTATAGAAGTATTAAATACTGACGCTGAAGGTAGATTAGTTTTAGCAGACGCTTTAACTTTCACTGAAAAAAAATTTAAGCCTGAATTAATGGTCGATTTAGCAACTTTAACAGGTGCTATCATTGTTTCTTTGGGTTCAGAATATGCAGGGCTTTTTTCCAATGATGATAAACTCTCAAAACAATTAATTGAAGCTGGTGAAAGAGTTGATGAAAAATTATGGAGAATGCCCCTTCACAAAAACTTTGATAAACTTATGGATTCAAAAAATGCAGATATGCAGAATATAAATTATGTAGGGGGCGCTGGGTCAACAACAGCGGCACAATTTTTACAAAGATTTATTTTAAACAAAACATCTTGGGCTCATCTAGATATAGCCGGAATGGCCTTTTCCAAATATGGCGGAGCTATAAATCCAAGTGGCGCAACAGGATATGGAGTAAGATTATTAAATAAATTTGTTGAAGATAATTATGAGTAATTTGCAACAAACATTATCAATAATTAAACCAGATGCTGTCGAAAGAAATCTCGTAGAAGAAATTAAAAATGAATTTAAAAAAGATGGTTTTGAAATAAAAAATGAAAAAAAAATTAAATTAGCAAAATCTGATGCAGAACAATTTTATAAAGTACATGAAACTAAACCTTTTTATAAAGATTTATGTGAATACCTATCTTCTGGACCTATAATAGTAATGATATTAGAAAAAGATAATGCTATAGCTGCAAATAGAGAATTAATGGGTGCTACAGATCCAAAAAATGCTAAAGAAGGCACAATTAGAAAGAAATATGGTATTTCAATAGACAAAAATTCTGTTCATGGATCTGATAGTATTGAAAACGCAAAAATAGAAATAGATTTTTTTTTCAAGTCTTAATTAAAAATTTTCTTAATAGCCAAAGGATAAATCTTATTTTCAATCTTAAGAATTCTTTTTTCAAGTTTTTTAATATTATCATTATTTAAAACTCTTACTTTTTTTTGCATAATTATTTTACCGGAGTCTAATTTTTTGGATACGAAGTGAACTGTACAACCAGAGAATTTATCCTTGTTTTTCAGTACTTTTTTGTGTGCATTAAGGCCTTTATACTTAGGTAGTAAAGAAGGGTGTATATTTACAATTTTTCCATCGAATTTATTAATAAAATTTTTTGAAAGGATTTTCATAAATCCCGCTAGCATTATAAATTTTATTTTATTTTTTTTCAGTTCTTTGAATATTTTTAATTCTGATCTTTGTCTTGTTTTGTAAGAAAATGATTTAAATTTAACATTATTTTTTTTTGCAAAAAATATTCCTTTTGCTTTTTTATTATCAGTTATTAATAACTTAATTCTTATTGGAGATAGTTTTTTTTTTGAAAAACTTAATAATGATTTAAAATTTGTTCCTCTTCCAGAGATAAAAACAGCTGAATTAATTTTTTTAGAACAATCCTTCGATTTCACCTTTTTCATTTAATCGGATACTATCTGCTGCAGGAACTCTTGGCAAACCTGGCATTGTCATAATTGAACCACAGATAACCACAATAAATTCGGCACCTGAAGATAATCTTACTTCTCTAATTGGTAACGAGTGTCCTGTAGGAGCTCCTTTAAGTTTTGGATCTGTTGAAAAACTATATTGAGTTTTTGCTATACATATTGGAAGATTGCCATATCCATTTTTTTCAAAAGCTTTTAAATCATCAATTATTTTTTTATCCGCAACTACTTCTGTTGCTCGATATATTTCTTTTGCTATTTTTTCAATTTTACTAAGTAGTGGAATATTATCTTCGTATAAAAATTTAAAGTTATTTTTTTCTTTATTAATTAACTCAACAACATGGGATGCTAATTCTTTAGTTCCTTCCCCTCCATTAGACCAATGTGTGCACAAAGTAGCCTTTATACCTTTATCATTGCAAAATTTAATAAGAACATCTATTTCGTTGTTTGTATCACTCACAAAATGATTAACAGCAACTGCGATCGGCACACCGAATTTTTTAACATTTTCTATGTGTCTTTCCAAATTTATCAAACCTTTTTTTACTGCATCAACATTTTCTTTTTTTAAATCATCTTTTTCAATTCCACCATGCATTTTTAAAGCTCTAATAGTTGCAACTAAAACTATACAACTTGGTTTTAATTCTGATTTTCTACATTTGATATCCATAAATTTCTCTGCTCCTAGATCGGCTCCAAATCCTGCTTCTGTTACAACATAATCAGCAAGTTTTAATCCAGCTTTTGTAGCTATAACTGAATTGCATCCATGAGCAATATTTGCGAAAGGGCCTCCATGAATTATTGCAGGATTATTTTCTAATGTCTGAGTTGCATTAGGTCTTAAAGCATCTTTAAGCAATACTGTCATTGGTCCTTCGGCTTTTAGGTCTTTCGCATAAATTGGTTTATTATCTTTTGTGTAGGCAATTGTAATATTTCCAATTCTTTTTTCTAAATCTTTAAGATTATTTGCAAGGCAAAAAATTGCCATTACTTCTGAAGCAACTGTGATATCAAAACCATCTTCTCTTGGAAAATCTTTAGCAACGCCTTTAGTATTAATGTTTATTGCTCTTAAAGCACGATCGTTCATATCCATTACTCTTTTCCAAACAATTTTTTTATTGTCTATATTAAGTTTATTCCCCCAATAAATATGATTATCGATTATAGCAGACAAAAGATTATGAGCAGAAGTTATTGCATGAAAATCACCTGTAAAATGTAAATTAATTTGTTCCATAGGAACTACTTGAGCGTAACCACCTCCAGCTGCACCTCCTTTCATACCAAAAGAAGGACCCAAACTTGGTTCTCTTAAACAAACTAAAGATTTCTTACCAATTTTATTTAATCCATCATTCAAACCAACCGAAACTGTTGTTTTTCCTTCACCAGCAGGAGTTGGGGTTATAGCTGTAACCAAAATAAGCTTTCCTTCAGATCTATTTTGAAGACTATCAAGGTATTCCAGATTTATTTTAGCTATGTGTCTACCCATTGGACTAAAAGCTGATGGATCATCAGGCACATTAATCTTTGCTAATACGTCTTTTATAGGCTTCATATCAGCTTTTCTTGCTATCTCTATATCTGATTTTACTTCGCCCATATTGACTTTTTTAAGAATTTAAAATTTTGGAAGATTTCTATACTTAAATATTCCATTTTTAAAGAAATAAATTAAATGTATAAATTCTATATATATGCAGAAATATTCAGTTTTTAGTTTAATAAAAAATTCGCTAAGTGGACATCGAAATTGGGATGTTGCTTGGAAAGACCCAACTCCAAAAAAAGAATATGAAGTTATAATAATTGGAGGAGGAGGCCATGGTCTTGCTACAGCTTACTATTTAGCCAAAGAACATAAAATAACAAACGTAGCAATTATTGAAAAAGGTTGGATTGGAGGAGGTAACGTAGGAAGAAATACTACAATTATTAGATCTAACTTTATGTATGATGCAAATGCTAGATTTAATGAGTTTGGAATGAATTTATGGAGAAACCTAAGTCAAGAATTAAATTTTAATGTAATGTTTTCACCAAGAGGAATTATAAATCTTGCACACTCCGACGCCCAAATGAATGCTTATGCTAGACGTGGTAATTCTATGAGACTTAATGGAATAGATGCAGTTTTATTAAATAGAGAAGAAGTAAAAAAAATTATTCCACAAGCGGATTTTTCAGAAGATGTAAGATTTCCTATTTTTGGCGGTTTAATGCAACCTAGCGCAGGAACAGCAAGACATGATGGTGTTGCTTGGGGTTACGCAAGACAAGCTGATGCAATGGGAGTTGATATAATTCAACATTGTGAAGTTACTGGTTTCGATATTCAACAAGGAAAAATAACTGGCGTGAGAACTTCTAAAGGTAACATTAAAAGTAAAAAAGTTGGAATATGTGTAGCAGGAAGTACAAATATACTTGCTGAAAAATTAAATATGTCACTTCCTATTGAAACTCATGTACTTCAAGCTTGTGTTTCTGAACCAATTAAACCCTTACTTGATGGAGTAGTAACTTTTGGTGCTGGACATTTTTATATAAGTCAGTCTGACAAAGGTGAAATGGTTATGGGAGGTGATTTAGATGGTTACAATAGTTATGCTCAAAGAGGAAATTTACCAACTATCCAACATGTTCTAACTGGAGGTCTAGCAGTCTTCCCATTTTTAAGCAGATTAAAAATGTTAAGAACCTGGGGTGGAATAATGGATATGTCCATGGATGGATCTCCAATTATAGATAAAACACATATCGAGGGTTTATATTTAAATTGTGGCTGGTGTTACGGTGGATTTAAATCGACACCTGTTTCCGGATGGACATTTGCTCATACAATTGCGCAAGATAGAGTTCATGAATTAAATTCAGAGTTAAGTTTAAATAGATTTTCAACTGGTCATCTTTTAGATGAAAAAGGTATTGGAACCAAAACCTGGATTGGATAAATAATGCTTCATATAAAATGTCCTTACTGCGGAATTAGATCACAAAAAGAATTTGCATACGGAGGTGACGCAACAGTTAAAAGGCCAAAATTAAATTCTGAAGTTTCTGACAAGGAGTGGGATGATTTTGTTTATATGAGAAAAAGCCCTAGAGGGAAACATACAGAATTATGGCACCACATTTCAGGTTGTAGACAATGGTTTAAAGCTCAAAGAGATACAGTAACTCATGAAATATTTAAAACTGCTAAAATAAATGAAGAAATTAAATGACCCAATCTCATAGATTAAATAATATTGGATTAATAAATAGAAACAAAAAAATTTCATTTAAATTTAATGGAAAAAAACTATTTGGATTTGAGGGTGATACACTTGCTTCAGCACTTTTAGCAAACAACATACATTTGGTTGGTAGAAGCTTTAAATATCATAGACCAAGAGGTTTATTTGGAGCTGGTATTGATGAGCCAAATGCAAAATTACAAGTAGTTATAAATGGACAATCAGAACCAAATATAAATGCTACAGAGATAGAATTAGTAGAAGGCATATCAGCTACTAGTCAAAATTGTTGGCCTTCCGTTGAATTTGATATTGGTGCAATAAACAATTTTCTAAAAAGATTTTTTCCTGCAGGCTTTTATTATAAGACATTTATGTGGCCAAAAAGTTTTTGGTATAGAGTTTACGAACCTTTTATAAGAAAAGCAGCAGGATTAGGAGTAGGTTCTACAGAAAAAGACAAAGAAAGATATGAACATAAATATGAGTATTGTGATTTATTAATAACTGGCTCTGGTCCATCTGGTCTAGCAAGTGCATATGCCGCTGCAAAGAGTGGTGCAAAAGTTATTTTAGCTGAAGACAAACCAAGATTTGGAGGGTCACTATTAACAGATGATGTAAATATTGACAATCTTTCAGGAAAGCAGTGGGCAGATAAAATAATTTCAGAATTAAAAGAAATGCCAAATGTTACGCTTAAAAACAGATCACAAGTTTTTGGTTATTACGATCATAATATGCTTGTAATGTTTGAAAGAACTGGAGATCATTTAGAAAAAAAATCTAAATATCATCCAAGACAAAGATTATGGTACATTAGATCCAAAGAAGTTATTTTATCAACTGGATCAATCGAAAGACCTATTGTTTTTGGAAACAATGATACACCAGGAATTTTTTTAGCTTCAGCTGCTAAAGAATATATGAAAGTCTATGGAGTAGTAGTTGGAAAAAAACCTTTAATATTCACAAATAATGATAGCGCTTATGAAACTGCAATTGAATTTAAAAAAAATGGAATTGATCCAATTATTTTAGATACTAGAGAAGAACAAGACACAGATTTAATAAATGATGCAAAAAATCAAGGAATAGAAATTAAATTTTCTCATGCAGTTGCTGTTGCTAATGGTTATAAAAAAGTTAAATCTGCAAAAATAGGAAAGTTAAATTCAAACAAAACAGGCTTTGAAAATATTGAAACAGTTGAATGCGATTGCATATGTGTTTCAGGATTTTGGACACCTACAGTTCATTTAACATCTCAATCAGGTAATAAACTTAAATTTAACAAAGATATAGATGCTTTTGTTCCTGATAAATCAAAACAGAAAGAAACTACTATTGGTGCAGCAAATGGATCATTTACTTTAAAAGAAACTATAGAAAAAAGTTTTGAGTCAGGAGCTAATGTAGCAAAAAAATTAACTGAAAAAGAAGTAAATATTCAAGTACCTTCGGTTACTGAAAAGAAACAAAAAACTCATGATAGATTTTGGTGTTCTCCTTTGCCAAAAAATGAAAATCCAAAAAGATTTGTTGATTTTCAAAATGATGTTTCTGTATCAGATATCGAACTTGCGTTACGTGAAGGCTATAGATCAATAGAGCATGTGAAAAGATATACAACATTAGGGATGGCAACTGACCAAGGAAGAACAAGTAATTTAAATGGACTTCAATTGGTTTCAAATATTGAAAATAAAATTGTACCTGAAGTAGGTCACACAACTTTTAGACCACCTTTTACACCAGTTACAATTGGAACAATTGTTGGAAGAGAGGTGGGTCATCATTATATGCCAACAAGAAAATCACCAATGCATGAATGGCATATAAAAAATAATGCTGTATTTGTTGACGCTGGTGCATGGAAAAGACCCAGGTATTATAAGCAAGGAAACGAAAATTTACTTGAAGCATCAAAAAGAGAGGCAAAAAATGTTAGAGAAAATGTTGGCATATGTGATGTAACAACATTAGGTAAAATAGACATCAAAGGACCAGATTCAGCTGAATTTTTAAATAGAGTTTATACCAATGCTTGGATGAAACTTCCAGTTGGCAAAGCGCGTTATGGCTTAATGTTAAGAGAAGATGGAATAGTTATGGATGATGGTACCACAACAAGAATTTCGGAAAATCATTATCACATGACCACTACAACAGCTCAAGCTGCAAATGTACTTTCACATTTAGAGTATTATCTACAAATAGTTTGGCCAGAATTAAATGTTAATGTTGTTTCAACCACTGAACAGTGGGCAGGAGCTGCAATAGCTGGTCCAAAATCAAGAGAACTTCTAAAAAAATTATTTCCAGACTTAGATGTTTCAAATGAGGGATTACCATTCATGGGATATGTGGAAAGCAGTTTGTTTGGAGTTCCTGCAAAAATATTTAGAATTTCTTTTTCAGGGGAACTTGCATATGAAATTAATGTTGAGTCAGATTACGGTTTATCTATGTGGGAAAAATTAATGGAATTGGGTAAAGGCCTTAGAGTTCAACCCTATGGAACAGAAGCATTGTCAACGTTGAGAATTGAAATGGGACATGTAGCTGGGCCAGAATTAGATGGAAGAACTATTCCATCAGATGTTTCGCTTGACGGAATGGTATCAAAGAAAAAAGATTTTATAGGAAAAAGATCATTAGTAAAAGAAGCATTTATTAAAAATGATAGACAAAAAATAGTTGGTTTAGTTCCAACTGATAGAAAGTCAAGTATTCCAGAAGGATCTCATATCGTTTCAGATAAAAATGCAAAACTTCCCAACCCAAAACTTGGACATGTTTCATCATCATGTTGGAGTGTAGAAAATAATAATCCATTTTCTCTTGCCATAATGAAAGACGGAAAAAATATGATTGGAAAAAAATTTTTTGCTGTATCCCCAGTACATAAAAAAACTATTGAGGTTGAAGTTATTTCTTCCCACTATGTGGATCCAAAAGGAGAAAGGGTCAGATCATGAAAACTATTACTTCTATAGAAAATATTCATCAATCAGGTAAATTTGGAGATTGTCAAAATAAAAACGAAGAAAAATTAATTAAAGTTTCAGAAGTAAAAAATTTATTTATTTGTCAAGTTGTAAAATACAAAAATTTAAAAATCGATATTACAAATAAAAATATTGATGGTTTAAATTTACCACAAGAGCTTAAAACATACGCTAACTCTTCCACAAGAATATTATGGATAGGTCCTGATAACTGGCTTGTTACAAGTTTAAAAAAAGATTTATTCTTAGAAATAAATAATAATTTTAATTCAAATGAATTTGCTGTAACTGACTTATCACATTCAAGAGCAGTTTTAGAAATTGAAGGTGAACTATCTAATGAAGTTGTTAAAAAAGGATCTCCTCTAAATATAAATGATTTAAAGGAGGGAAATTGTGCAAATACTGTTTATAACGGAATTACCGTTACTATAGATTTTATTAAAGATGAAACAAAAACAGTAAGATTTTTTGCTTTAAGAAGTTTTGGTGAATCTTTATATGAATCATTAACTGATGCTTGTTTAGAATACGGATATATAGCAAAATAAATTTTTTTGCCGAACCTGCCGCATCAAAATATTTTTTTTTTAGTATATATTTTTTCTATTAAATTTTAATTATGAAACTTTTGTTAATACTTGGAAATCAACTATTTCCTCTAGAAAACATAGATAAATATAAAAATGATCATATTGTTTTTATGTCTGAAGACTATGAATTATGTACATATGAAAAGCATCATAAATTGAAAATCCTACTTTTTTTGTCTGCAATGAGATCTCATGTGGATCGATTAAAAAAAAATAAATTTAAAGTTGAATATAACAAGATTGACTCAAGAGATTTTAAAAAAGATTATTTAGATAAAGTTAAAAAAGTTATTAAGTCAAAAAAAATCAAAGAAATTACAAGTTTTGAAATTGAAGACAAATTTTTTGAAAATAAGGTAAAAAATTTTGTTAAAAAAAATGATCTAATTTGGAACAAAATTAAAACGCCAATGTTTTTAAATTCTAGAGAAGAATTTAATGATTATTTATCTAAAAATAAAAGACCTTTTATGTCAACTTTTTATAAAGGCACAAGACAAAAATTAAATATATTAATGAAAAAAGATGGAAATCCTGAAGGTGGCAAATGGAGTTTTGATCAGGATAATAGAAAGAAAATTCCAAAAAATTTAAAAGTTCCAAAATTTCCAAAAATCACTGAAACAAAACACACAAAAAATTTAAAACCTATTATTGAAAAAGTTTTTAAAGATCATCCAGGAAGAACAAAAAATTTTTGGTTTGCAACTGAGTACAATGATGTTGTGAAACTTCTGAATTTTTTCTTAAAAGAAAAATCAAATTTGTTCGGTGATTATGAAGATTCTGTGGATCAAAGTAATAATATTTTATTCCATAGTGCATTAAGCCCATATATTAATTTGGGTCTTATAACTCCAGAATTTATAATTTCTAAAACTTTGGAATTTCATAAAAAAAGTAAAATTAAATTTAATTCCTTAGAAGGTTATGTGAGACAAGTTATTGGCTGGAGAGAATTTATGAGAGGTATTTATCAAAAATATAGCGACGAAATGGAGACAAGAAATTTTTTCAAACATAATAGAAAGATGAAAACTTCATGGTACGAAGGCACAACTGGTTTACCACCTTTAGATTATGCAATTAAAAATGCATTACATCATGGTTGGTCACATCATATTCAGAGATTAATGATACTTTCAAACATTATGAACATGTGTGAATTGAAACCCAAAATCGTTTACAAATGGTTTATGGAAATGTTCGTAGACTCCTCTGATTGGGTAATGGTACCAAATGTTTATGGAATGGGTTTATTTAGTGATGGAGGAATTTTTGCAACAAAACCATATATATGTGGATCAAGTTACTTTATGAAAATGATGGACTTTAAGAAAGGTGATTGGTGCAATACTATGGATGGTTTGTACTGGAGATTTATTAATAAAAATAGATCTTTCTTTTTAAAAAATCCAAGACTTTCAATGATGGTAAGAATTTTTGACAAAATGAAAATAGAAAGAAAAAAATTGATATTGTCAGAAGCCGAAAAATTTATAAATGAAAATACATATGGCAATTAAAGTTTTTTATAATAATTCATGCAGTGTTTGTAAATTAGAGATAAATCATTATAAAAAAATTGCTGATAGCAATTTAGAATGGATTGATATTACAAATAATGATGAAGCCTTAAAATTAACTTCTAAATCGCAAGAGGAGTTATTAAGAAGACTTCATGTAATTGACGATGGAAAGGTAATAGGGGGAGCCAAAGCTTTTGTTATAATTTGGTCAAAAATTCCAAAATATAATTTTTTAGCAAAAATATTTTCTATTAAACCTTTATTTTTTTTATTCCATTATGTTTATGAAGTAGTTGCGTACTTTTTATTCTTGAAAAATAAAAATCAACTAAGATGAATAAGCTAAATTTACCCTCTAAAATCTGTCCAATTTGTAAAAAGCTATTCGTTTGGAGAAAAAAATGGAGATTAAACTGGGATAGAGTTAAGTATTGCTCTAAAAGATGTTCTTCTAAATAAATTCCTGAATTATTTTTGGAATATAATTTTTAAAATTGAAAAAACCTTTATTACAATACTTCCAAGAAAATTGATCAATTTTTCTATATAAAAAAGAAATATTTTTAAGATTATTTAAATTGATGAAGTCAAGATTTTCACCGACAGACGGATATAAAGCTAATAAACTTTCCTTAATATTTTTTAAATCTTGAATATTAATTATTTTACAATTAAACGATTTATTTTTTAAATTTTCAATTTGATTATTTATAAGAGATTTTTTAAAGCTAAGAACTTTTTCATCTAATTGAATTTGTCTAGTATCATTTCCTTTGAATACAAAATAAATATTTTTAAATGATTGGTTGTTAAAGTCAGATTGTTCAAAAGATAGGTTATTTTCAAATATTAATAGATCCTGATTGCTAGATAAATTTGAGTTTATAAAGCTATTATTAATAATAGAGTAATTTCTATCATCTATTACTTGGGTTGGATTCTCATTAAGCTTGATGTTGCTAAATCTATTATTGGTAAACTTTTTTATATTCCACTCTAAAGCAACATAATTTTTACCTTTGGTTTGAACTCCTGCTACCCATCTCCAACCCAACGTATTAGAAGCACTGTCTCCATCATAAAGATATTTTGTAAAAAACTCCGCACCTAATTGCCAGGGTAAACCAAGAGTAAAAATCCAAATACTCGCGAACCACATTCTTGTATGATTATGTAGATAATTATAATTTTTTAGCTCATTTACCCAATTATCAAAACATTCTATTTTTGTTTTTCCGTTAATAGCACTTAAATAATTTTGATTGTTTTGAAAACTTGGTTTTATTTCTTTTAAATCTTTCAAAAAATCTACCCATACTTTTGGTCTTAACTCCAACCAACCTTTCCAATATATTCTCCAAAATATCTCTTGAATAAATTTTTCACTTTTTAAAAAAGAAAATTTTTTTAAGCATTTATTTAAAATTTCTAATTCACTGATAATTCCATGAGTTACATATGGAGATAAACAAGAAATGTTTGATCTATTGTTTGGTCCAAAGTCAAAGTTTCTTAATCTTGAGTATTCCACAAGATTTTTATTAATGAATTTTTCAAGTTGTTGTGTAGCAAATTCTCTCGAAGGCTCAAAATTCATAATTATTATATTTAATCCTATTTATTTTTCTATGTTTAGAGAAACGACCTCTAACCCTTTTTCGCCAAATTATATAACTTTTTCTTTTTAAATTTTTTCTCATGATGGATATTACATCTGCTTCAGTAAGACCCGTTCTCTTTTTTATTTCTTCAAAGGAAACTTTATCAGACCAAGCCATGCCAATGACTTCATCAATATTTTTACTCATCAATTATTTTTTAATTTAAACTAGATTTACCGCCATCAACACCAAATATCTGTCCAGTTATCCATGAACTTTCTTCAGTAAGTAAAAACTTTGCCATTGATGCCGAATCTTCAGGCTTACCTATTCTTTTCATTGGGTGAGATTTAGCTATTCCTTCAGTAATTAATTTATTTTTTAGAATTGTTTGAGACATTTTTGAGTCAGTTATACTCGGAGCAACACAATTAACTTTAATATTTGGAGCAAATTCAGCCGCTAATGATACAGTTAATCCTTCTATAGCACCTTTCACGGATGATATTATTGAATGATTAGTAAAACCTTTCTTAACTGCCACAGTTGAAAAAAGAACAATTGATCCATTATTTGTTTTTAAATTATTTTGTAACCCTTTAATTATTTCAATAATAGGAAAAAAGTTTAGATCCATACATTTTTCAAAATCTTCTTTTTTTGAAATTTTTAAAGGTTTTAAATCTATCGATCCAATACAATAAGCAAGGCCTGCCACATCAATATTGTTAAAATTATTTTTTATAGTTTCTGATATATTATCTTTTAAAACGTCTAAAATTGTATATTCGCAATTTAATTTTGATGATAGTTTTTTTATTTCCACCTCATCTTTTCCAATAATATGTATTTCTTTGTTTGATTTGTATAGTTGTTCAGAAAGGCTTGATCCAATAGATCCTGTAGCACCAAATATTAAATATTTTGACATTTTTATTAAGGTTTTCTTGGATCTTTTATTGTTTTAATCTTGTCTATGAAACCAGATAATTTTGCACTGATATAAATTACGTATATTAAGCAAAAACCTAGTGCCATTGTTGATAAAAATACAAATAGTGCACTTAAGAATTTTTCAGTAAACCAATTTTCAACTCCAGATCTAGAAAAATATAAAATATTCCAGAATAGTAAGAAAAAAAGTTCGTAAGTAATTATTATTTTATACATTTCAATTTAGAATAATTCTAAACTGAACAACTAATTCTTAAAAAAAGTTTTTCAATGTAATAATTTATATATGAGACAATTAGGTATTAGTTTTACCTAATAAATTTACCATTAAAACACCAGCGACAATTAATCCAAGACCTATAATTACATATGTATTTGGAATTTGATTAAATTTGACGATTCCAACAACTGATGTTGCTATTATACATAGGCCAGCAAACGAAGCATAAGTAATACCGACTGGAATTGTCTTCATAACAAGAGATAAAGTGTACATACATCCCACTATAGTTATTGCTGTTAAAATACTTGGAATTAATAATGTAAATCCTTGGGCACCTTTAGCAAAACCATTTGCAGCTGTACCTAATACAACTGCAATAATTAAAACTACATATGCATAAATATTACTCATTTAACTTAAAACGCATCTAGCTGTAATTTTATTACCATCGTGATCACGGACATAACCATAATAATTTCCATCAGACCTCATTCCTGGGGTTCCTTCGTCAACAGCGCCATTTTCTAGTGCTGTTTTATGAAATTTATCTACTGCCTCTTTCGTTTCAGCTGCCAAAGCAACCATTGTTCCGTTTCCTGCAGTAGCATTTTCTTTATTATGTGGTTTTGTAATATAAAACTTTACTCCGTCATCTTCGCTTGAATGACCATATCCAATGTATCTTTCTGTTATGGTAACTCTTTTCATTCCTAGATGAACTAATATTGAATCATAAAACTTACTTGATTTTTCAAGATCATTAGTCCCAACCATTACAAAACCAATTGCTTTATTCATTAATAATCTTTACTTAGGCATTGGTGTTGCGCCAGTTTCTAACGCAATTATTTTACCATCTTTATATTTATATACTGCCATTACAGCCTCAATATTTCCATCATCAAACGTTACGAATGCATGGTGTATGCCAACTTCTTCATTTTCATAAACCACTCTTGTTTTATCTTGTTTAATGTCACCACTCATTGCCCATTTGATTACATCAGCTTTACTTAAAGCATTACCTGATTTATGCATTGTGAATTTAAAATCATCATGCAAAAGCTCATTCATAACTGCTTCATCTTTATTGGCTATTGCAGATGAATATTTTTCTAATATAGACATATTATTTTTCTCCTTTAATTTTTTATGAATAAATTTTATCTGCTAAGCCGTAGCAAAGTACAGCGCTTAACAAAGTTAAAACACCAGGTGCAACTATTCCTTCGATAGAAGTTTTGTTGTTAACACCTAAATTACCTTTTTGATGAGACCAAATCGCAAATACAAAAGCTGCAGCATTCTGTAAGAATATTAAATTAAAAAAAGCCCATGTATTTTCTAAACCTGCGGATCTTATAAAGCCTACATATATTGCCATCAAAACTGAACCAACAAAAATAGATCCAAAAAATCTAGTCATGATTGCTGCTCCATCACCCATACCGTATTGATCAACAAAAGCTTTAGTTGTGAATAAACATCTAAATGCATAAAAAGCAAATGCTGCAAAGTGAACTATAAAAACTATTAAGTAAAAAATTCCATTAAATTTTTCAATCATCTTATGCTCCTTTAACTATTATAAAATTTCCGACAGAATTATCCAACCGTATCTGTCTTACCGGTTTGTATTCTTCAGAGTTATACCATTCCAGTGCTTTTTCATAAGAAGAAAATTTAATCACTACAGTTCTAGGATATTTCCATTCACCTTCAAAGCATTGAAATTCACCACCTCTTACTAAATATTCTCCACCAAATTTTGTAACTATATCTGTAACTTTTGCTAAATATTCTTTGTAGTCTTCAGGGTTAGTTACCTCTATTTGTGTAATTGCATATCCAGTCATTTTTATTAATCCTTATAAAACTTTATTCATTTCCCACATTTGAACGCTTTCAATACATTCATCATAAATAGGTTTTGCAATTGGATTTTGACCAGTAACAAATTTTTTCATTTCTTCTTCATTATGAACTGATACTTTAAACATAACATAACTTTTATCAGGTGCTATTGCTGGAACTGTTTTTTCAACATGAGCAATAGTTTTTCTTACTGCCATTCCTTCATCTGATTGCATCCATCCCATGAATTTTTCAAACTTTCCTTCACCAGATTTAAATTTTGCTAGTGCAAGCATTTCTTTTTTCATATTTTCTCCTTTTTTTTTTATTAATCTACACTATTTTAGATAGTCTGCCATTCCTTCTTTATCTTTTTATTAATATTGATTAGATCCTAGTTCATCTATTTTTTCTTTTGAACCAGGTATTAAATTGTAAACATATAAATCACAGTTTTTAGAACCTTTTTCATCAAAAGGCTGTCCATATATCTCATCAGTGATTTCTATCATTTTTTTGTTAACTTCATCTTCATTCATTCCATTTTCTATAAGGTACATAGTTAGAAATTTTTTGCCTCCAAGCGAATGTTCTATGTTTTCCAAACTCAATTTATCTTGAGTTAAAAAGCTATGAGCAGCATATAATCCAAGACATTTAACTAATTTTTCTTTATCAGATTTGTTAACTTTTGCATTGGAAGATGAGAACGATAAAATAATAAAAAGAGTAAAAATTAAAAAGTTTTTCATTAGAATATACTAACTTACAATATTAAGTATTTGTTATGCTTTTATTACAACTCTTTTATGAAAATTTTAATTAGACAGCTTGGAGTTGAAAATATTAGATTTGATCCAAAGTTAAACCTTTCAAGTTTGCTGGAACAGCAACATCCATCATTTTAGGATTAGATAAATTTAAATTATCCATAATTTCTGCATATTGTTCTTTGGAACTTACTTGAAGACGTGGATTATTATTTTTTTCATTTTCAATAGAAGAATATTTTTTTCCGTTATAATCATGAGCTGGATATACTAAAGTTTTCTCAGGCAATTTAAGTAATTTATTAAATAGAGAGTCATATGCATCATACGAACTACCATTTTGAAAATCTGTTCTGCCGGTTCCATTTATCAATAGAGTATCTCCTGTAAAAATTCTATCATTCATCAAGTAGCTATAGGAGCAATCAGTATGACCTGGTGTATAGATTGCTTTGAGTTCAATATTTTCAACGTTTATTTTTTCGTTATCTTTTATTTTTAAGTCGATTACTTCTGATTTTGATTTCTCTCCCATTATTCTTGTACAATTTGTTTTTTTGTGTAACTCATTCAATCCTGTTATGTGATCGGCATGAATATGAGTATCAATAACTTTAACTAATTTTAAATCTAAATTTTTTAAAACTTTTATGTATTCATCTGTATGCTCAATTACTGGATCTATAATTAGCGCTTCACGTCCCTTGCCACTTGATATAATGTAAGTATAGGTTGAAGATTTGTTATCAAATAATTGTTCAAATATCATCGTTAAAAATAAATATTATAAAAAATTGCATAGCAAATCAATCTTGTTTATAATTATTCTAAAAAAATTAAAGAGAGGATAAAAAATGACTTTAAAAATAAATAGTGTTGCTCCAGACTTTAAAGCGAGCACACAAGAGGGTGATATTTCTTTTCACGAGTGGTTAGGAGATAGTTGGGGAGTTTTATTTTCACACCCAAAAGATTTTACACCAGTTTGCACAACAGAATTAGGTACACTAGCAAAAATGAAACCAGACTTTGATTCAAGAAATGTTAAAGTAATTGGTTTAAGTGTGGATCCTGTTTCTGATCATGTTAAATGGTTGGATGATATTAAAGATGTTTGCGGAATGAAACCTTCTTATCCAATTATAGCAGATGAAAAATTAGAAGTAGCAAAACTTTATAATATGCTAGAGGGAGATGCTGGAACAACTTCAATGGGACGTACAGCAGTAGACAATGAAACAGTTAGAACTGTTTATGTTATTAGACCTGATAAAAGAATTGGTTTATTTCTAACTTACCCAATGACAACTGGAAGAAACTTTCAGGAAATTTTAAGAGCAATAGACTCGATGCAGAGAACAGCAAAACATAAAATTGCAACACCAGCTGACTGGAAGCCTGGAGAAAAAGTAATTATTGTTCCTAAGGTTACAAATGAAGAAGCGAAAAAAATATATCCAGATGGATGGGAAACTATAAAACCATATTTAAGAAAAGTTCCAGATCCAATAAAATAAGAAATATATAAATTTAAACCAGCAATCTTTTTACTAAGATTGTTGGTTTTTATTTTTATGATCTATATTTGTTCATTGAAACTTGTGCTAACAGTAGATTAGGATCAATAAATATTTTAGATTTTTTTATTTTTTTGAAAGACTTATAAGCAAAAATTGCTATTGGTAACTCCGTACATCCAAGAATAATTTTTTTACACTTCATGCTTATTAAATAATTTATTGCTGGTTTAATTGCTTTTTCTGCTTCTCTAACTTTTCCCATTTTTACCAGCTTGATAGCTTTGTTTACATTTTTTTTTTGTATTATTTTTTTTGGACTAATTATTTTAAAATCTTTATCGAAATATTTATTATAAACACCAGTTTTTAATGTAGCTTCTGTAGAGAGAAATCCTATTTTTGAATATTTTTTACAAGTTTTTTTTGTATATTTATAAACTTCTTTAGGCATACTGAGTATTGGGGTTTTTATTTTTTTTTGCAAATCTTCATACCAATAATGTGCAGTATTGCATGGGATCACAATAAACTTACATTTATCTTTTTCTAATAATTTACACCCCGCAACTAAACTCTTAAGAACATTATAATATTTTTTAATATTTTCAGGTCTTTTTGGAATGTTAGATTTATTATATAAAACAAATAGAGGATATTTTTGATCAGTTTTTCCCCTATTTAATATTGCAAGCTTATTACAAAAATCAAGACCGGCTTGAGTTCCCATTCCTCCTAAAATTCCTATCATATTTTTTAATTAATTACTGTTCATATTAAGTTTATAACAAACATATCCAATTAATTTCTATTAAAATCAATAATAAATTGACTCTCCAAAAAGAACTAAGTTAAAATAATATTTTAAATTTAATTAAAAAGAGGGGATAAAATGAAAGTACTAAAAAGTACAATAATAGCCAGTTTAATCTCAGTCCTAGTTACTTTTTCAAGTTTTGCTGAAAAAGTAAAAATTGGAGATCCAGGTTGGACAGGTGCAACTGCAATAGCTAATTTATTAGCTGCTGTTGTGATTGATAAAATGGGTGGTGAAGCAGAATTAGTTCCAGGAAACAATACTGCAATCTACGGAGCAATTGATAGAAGCAAAGGTGAAATTGAAGTTCACCCTGACATTTGGTTACCAAACCAAGAGGCTTATACTAATGATTTAGTTCCAAAAGGAACTCTTAAATTAAGTAGTAAGTCTTATGAAGGAAACCAAGGTTATTGTGTTTCTCAAGACTTTGCGAAAAAAATGAATATTACTGCAATAGAAGACTTAGGAAGACCAGAAGTTGTTAAAGCAATGGATAGTGATGGAAATGGTAAGGGAGAGTTTTGGATTGGAGCAGACGGTTGGGCTTCTGCTAATGTTAACCAAGTAAAAGTAAGAGATTACAAATTGCTGGACGCTGGAATCGAACCTATAAGAGCAGCTGAAGCTGTCAAAAATGCTAGAGTTTTAGATTCAATAAAAAAAGGCGAAGGTTATGCTTTTTATTGTTATAAACCACATGCAATTTGGGGAATGGCTGATGTAGTGATGCTAGAAGAACCTAAACATGATCCCGCTAAATATAAGATGATACAGCCAAAAGCTGATCCTGATTGGTATAAAAAATCTTACGTTGCATCAAAAGATGCTCTTAAGAAAATTCAAATCGGCTGGGGTACTTCTTTAGAAAAAAAATCACCTGCTATAGTTGAGTTCTTTAAGAAATTTCAAATAACAGCAGACGATGTTTCGTGGATGGCTTTTCAAGTATCCGTTAAAAAAAGAGATCCAGGCGAAGTAGCTAGAGATTGGATGAGCAAAAACAAATCTACAGTCGACGGTTGGTTAGGACTGTAATTCTAGTTTAATAAATTATTTTACCTGGCAATTTAAAATTGCCAGGTAATTTTTCAATTAATTTTGATTTATAAAAACGCAGCATATGGAAACAGCTATCCAAATTCAAAATGTCTGGAAAATCTTCGGGAATAATTCAAAAGAGGCTTTGAATGCTATTCAAAATAAAAATATTTCAAAACAAGAAGCATTAGAAAAATATAATTCTGTCATAGGTGTTTCAGATGTTTCTTTTAACGTTAATAAAGGAGAAATATTTTGTGTAATGGGTCTTTCAGGAAGTGGTAAATCTACACTAGTTAGACACATTAATAGACTCCTTGAACCAACTTCTGGAAAAATATTAATTAATAATCAAGATGTAATGCAGTTTGATAAAGATAGCTTACAAGAGTTAAGAAATAAAAAAATAGGAATGGTATTCCAGAACTTTGCTTTAATGCCACATAGATCAGTTTTAGATAATATAGCAATGCCTTTAGAAATAAGAGGTGTAAGTAAAAACGATAGACTAGATGAAGCAAATAAAATTTTAAATATTGTAGAACTTCAAGGTTGGGGAAACAAATATGCACATGAATTATCCGGAGGAATGCAACAAAGAGTTGGTTTAGCCAGAGCATTAGCTGCTGACCCAGAATTTTTATTAATGGATGAACCTTTTAGTGCATTAGACCCATTGATTAGACGACAACTTCAATCAGAGTTTATAAAACTTTCTAAAAAAATGAAAAAAACAACAGTATTTATTACTCATGATTTAGACGAAGCTGTAAGAGTTGGTCATAGAATCGCAATAATGAGAGACGGTATGGTAGTTCAGATAGGAACTCCTGAAGAAATTGTTGTTAATCCAGCGGATGAGTATGTTGCTGATTTTGTAAAAGGAATTTCTAGATTAAAAGTTGTTCAAGCTAAAACCATAATGAAATCTATAAAAGAGTATGAAAATAAATTTGGTAAATTGGATAATAATAATGAATTAGTTAATGAAAATGAAGTTTTAAGTAAGTTAATTGAAATATCAGTTACAAAAGACAAACCAATTATTGTAACCAATAAAAATAACGAAAAAATTGGGTTTATAAGCCAATCTGATCTTCTAAAGGCAGTTGTTGAAGGAAATGAAAATGAATAAAGATAATAAAAATTTATCAAGATCAGAGCTAATTAGTAATTTTGTAATTACTAATTCAGAATATTATGTGAAAGAGTTTAAAAAAATCGGTAGTAAACCATCTTATTCTTTTTCATTTAATCTCTATGCTTCTTTACTAGGTCCAATTTGGTTTGGAATGAGAAATATATGGAATTATGCACTTGCTTTTTTAATTATAGAAACTTTTGCAGTTGTGCAAATAATTAGAGGTTTATTTGGAAATATTACAAAAGATGCTTTAGAAAAAATTGATAAAATTCAGTCGACAATTGATTTTAGAAACAAACAACTTGAAGCAGCAATTGAGAATAACCCTGACAAAGTAGAAGTCTATAAAAGAGCAATAAAATCTTTAGAAGATGCTATGAAAGAATATGTAGTAGACGTGCAACAAATCGAAGCTTCTGCTATTTGGATAACAGTTTTAGGGATTGGTTTATTGATTATTGTTAAGTTAATTCAAGGAATGTTAGCTAATACTATATTAGAAAAAAGATATTCTGAATGGCTTTCAAATAAATTAATTAGCCCAGGCATGAAAATAAAAAACTATGCATTAAGTGGGATTTTTACAGCTGTTATAATGTTATTCTCTGTAGTTCATTATAGTTTTCCAGGTTTAATGGTAATCATGAATGATTTTCCTACTCATCCAGAAATCAGACTAACTTCAATAAAATGGGTCGAAACTATTTTTGACTATGCAGTTATTAAAGGAGATGCATTGTTTACTGCAATAACAATTGGAATTAGATCTGTATTAGATTTTTTAGAATTGCTTTTTGTAAAAACTCCATGGGTTGTAATCATTACCACTATTGTTGTTCTAACAGCATTATCAGCTGGAATAAGAACAGCAATTTATTCAGCAGGTTTTTTGGCTTATATGGGTTTCTTAGGTTTTTGGGTAAAAGCTATGACTACACTTGCATTACTTGGTACGGCAGCAATTTTAAGTATTGTAATTGGAATTCCACTCGGAATTTATTGTGCAAGACGCCAAAGATTTTATTCTATGATAAGACCAATAATGGATTTCATGCAAACAATGCCTGCTTTTGTATTTATGATTCCCGTAATTGCTTTCTTTGGAACAGGAAAAGTCGCGGCAGTTATTATTACTATGATTTTTGGAGGAACTCCTGTTGTGAGACTTACAGTGCTAGGTTTAAGAGGAGTTCCTGAAACAATTAGGGAAGCTGCAATAGCATACGGTGCATCTAAATGGTATTTACTTAGAAAAGTAGACCTACCTTTAGCAACACCATCTATACTTGCTGGCGTGAATCAAACTGTAATGTTAAGTTTAGCAATGGTAGTTGTTGCATCTTTAATTGGAGCAAAAGGTTTAGGACAAGATGTGCTTGAAGCTTTACAATATGCAAATGTTGGACAGGGGATACTTGCAGGTATAGCAATTTTATTTGTAGCTTTAATTTTAGATAGGGTTGTTCAAGGAAAGAAAAGAGTTTAATACTCTGCAATAAATTAAAAAAAGAATTTTTTATGTACTACATTTTATTAGGAATAGCTTTTGCAATGATGTTTTATCTGTCAGACAAGTATTTATTTTAATGAACAAAAATTTAATAATATTGACTTTAAGTCAAATTTTTAGTTTTACTGCGGCTCCAGTAACTGTATTTTTAAGTGGAATTATTGGTTCAAAAATCAGTCCTTTAAAATCATTCGCTACATTACCAATGTCGATATCCGTAGTTGGTATAGCGATTGGCGCAATCTTAGCAACAAAAGTAATGAGTTTAATAGGAAGAAAAGCTGGATTTATTTCAGCATCGATTGGAAATTTTTTATTTTCTATATTGGCAGCTTATTCAATAATGGATCAGAACTTTATTCTATTTTGTTTTGCAAATTTTTTTATTGGTGTTGGTATGGCTTTCACGCACCAATATCGTTTTGCTGCAGCTGAAAGTGTTGAAAAAGATAAAGTACCTAGAGCAATTTCAATAATTTTACTAGGTGGAATTGTTTCAGCATTTTTAGGGCCAAGCATGGCAAATTATGGAAAAGATATTGTTACCGATCAATTGTATGTTGGATCTTATTTGTCACTTGCTATTCTAACTATTATACCGTCGATTTTATTTTTATTTTATGAAAATACATCAAAATTAGAGTCTAATATAAAAAGTTCAGGAAGAAGTATTTTAGAATTAATTTCGCAACCTAGATTTTTACAGGCACTCGTAGCTTCAGCATTTGGATATGCAATAATGACATTTTTGATGACGGCAACTCCATTAAGCATGCATGTAATGGAAAAAATGAGTCTAAGCAAGACAGGTTTGGTTATACAGTTTCATGTTGTAGCAATGTTTCTACCATCTTTGATAACCGGAAATTTAGTTAAAAAATTTGGTCATAGCAACATAATGTATGCAGGAGTGTTTCTTTACAGCATAACTATAATAGCAAGTTTCTTTGATCAAACTTATTATAATTATATGTTCGCATTAATTTTTTTAGGTTTAGGTTGGAATTTTTTATTTATATCTGGCACGAGTTTACTAGTTTTAACCTATAAAGAAGAAGAAAAATTCAAAGCTCAAGGATTAAATGATTTTATTGTATATTCTGTTCATGCTACTGGAAGTTTATCAGCTGGAGTTTTAATTGTGCTTACTAATTGGAAAATGATGAATTTAATATGTATACCCTTTCTAATAATCATTATCTTAACCACTTTGAGAGCAGACATATTAAGTAAAAAATGAGTTTTCTTGTACTTGGTTTTTTCACAGGTTTAAGTTTGATTTTAGCCATTGGAGCTCAAAACATATTCGTTATAGAGCAAGGTCTAAAAAAACAACATGTTTTTTTAGTTTGTTTAATTTGCTCAGTATCAGATTTAATTTTAATTTTTTTAGGAATATTTTTATTTGAATATTTTAAAATTTATTTCACAAAAAATGTTGAATTATTTTTTAATATATTGCTTTTTATCTTCTTAATTTATTTTATTTATAGCAAAGTAAGGTCCTTATATAAAAGTTCTGAAATAAATTTTGAAACCAGTAATTTATCTCTGAAGAATATAATAATTAAAACTTTAGGATTTACATACTTAAATCCCCATGTTTATTCAGATACAGTCTTTTTTTTAGGAAATTTTTCAAAGAATTTTTTAGTTTCTCACAAATATTTTTTTGGAATAGGCGCATCTATTGCATCTTTTTTATTTTTTTTTTCTTTAGGTTATTTAGCCAAATTTTTTTCAAACTATTTAATAAATTCAAAAATTTGGAAAATTATAAACTTTTTTATAATTATATTTATGACTGTTTTATCTAGTTATGTGTTTATAGAAATTGTTGATTTATTTTAAAAATATTTTCCATGTGGCAACTTGTTACATTAGCTAATCTTGTTTAAATCATTTAAGTTATTAAATAAGTCATATTAATAAAAATCAAAAGATTAGCGGAAATCTTTTCGAAAGGATCGTAAATATATGTTAAAAAAAAACTTAATTAAATTTATAGTTTCAATATCTTTACTTTTGTTTTCAAGCAATTCAATGGCAGCTGATGAGACTATTGAAATGTTAAATAAACTTGGCAAAGAATCAATGGTATTTTCAAAAAAAATTGTAAGAGTTGATATTGGGGATACTGTTTACTGGAAAGCAACAGACAATGGACACAATGTTGAATTTATCAAAGGTGGAGTGCCAGAAGGAGTTGAAAAATTTAAAACAAAATTTAATAAAGATGCACAATATACTTTTAAAGTTCCAGGTATTTATGCCTACTGGTGTACACCTCATAAAAGCATGGGGATGATTGGATTTGTAGTTGTCGGAAATGATAAATCTAATTTAGAAGCTATAAAAAAAATTAAATTCTATTCTAAATCAAAAAAAATAGCTCCAGAACTAATTAATTCACTATAATTAAAAAAATTACTAAGGCTGCAAGATCGTAGCCTTAGTAAAATTTAATTCGAAAATCCGTATTTTCTTAGTCTAACATCGCCTGTTCTAGCATGAGCCTCCATGCCTTCATATCTTGAAATTCTCGCAGCTGCAGCACCAACTTCTTTTGTAGATTCTTTTGTCATTCTTTGAAAACTTAATGTCTTAATAAATTTTCCTACAAATAATCCTCCAGTATATTTTCCAGCACCTTTTGTTGGCAATATATGATTAGTTCCAGAGCATTTATCTCCATATGCAACAGTTGTTTCTTCCCCAATAAATAATGAACCATAGTTTTTTAATCTGTCATGAAACCATTTATCATTTTTAGTTTGAACCTCTAAATGTTCAGGAGCATATTCATCACTTATTTTTGCCATTTCTTCTTCATTTTCACAAAGAATAACTTCGCCATAATCTCTCCAAGCTGCCTCAGAACTTGTTCTAGGCAATTCTGGTAAATCGGCAATTAGTTCTGGAACTCTTTTCATAACTTCTTCAGCAAGTTTTTTACTTGTTGTAAATAACCACGCAGGAGAATTATAACCATGTTCAGCTTGTCCCACTAAATCAAAAGCAACAATTTCTGAGTCAGCAGTTTCATCTGCTATAACCGCTATTTCTGTTGGACCAGCGAATAAATCTATTCCAACTTTTCCATAGAGTATTCTTTTTGCTTCAGCTACAAATTGGTTGCCAGGACCTACTAATATGTCAGCAGGTGAATTTCCAAACATTCCATATGTCATTGCAGCAATAGCTGGAACTCCTCCAAGATTTAAAATCACATCTGCTCCACATAAATTAGCCGTATAAATTATAGCTGGATGTGCACCAACACCTTCTTTTGGTGGGCTACAAGCAATTATATTTTTTACTCCTGCAACTTTAGCCGTAGTTACACTCATTACAGCGGAAGCTATATGAGCATATCTTCCACCAGGAACATAACATCCCGCGGTATTAACAGGAATTAATTTTTGTCCTGCATATAAACCTTTTGAAAGTTCTACTTCAAAATCTTGCCCATAATTTTTTAATTGTGCCTCAGCAAATTTTCTTACTCTATCGTAGGAAAATTTAATATCATCTTTAGTTTTTTGTTCTAATGATTTTTTAATTTCTTCAACTCTTTCTTTTGAAACAATAATTTCACCATCATACTTATCAAATTTTTTCGTTAGTTCTTTACACCCATCTTCTTTCGACTTTTCTAAATCATTAAGAATTTTTTGTACAATTTCCCGCGTTTTTAAATCATCTGTTGATGAAGTTTTAGGTGATTTTTTTAAGTATTTAATAGCCATTTAAAATTTTTAAATCTTTTAAAGCATAAATTAATCTAATGCAACTACAGCAGCAGCTATTGAAGCAAGTCTTGCTGGTGGATCATCAGATCTACTTGTAATAACTACAGGAACTTTTCCACCAACTACAACACCAGCAGCACATGCTCCCATAAAGTAAATCATCATTTTTACTAGTGCATTTCCTGTTTCAATATTAGGAACTAACAATACATCTGCTTGACCAGATACTGAGTTTTTTATTCCTTTAATTGCAGCTGATTTTTTTGAAATACTATTATCAAATGCGAGTGGTCCAAAAACGTCAGCATTTAAATTTTCTTTTTTTGCAAATTCAGTAATTTCTTTTGAATCCAGTGAACTTTGCATACTATCAAGAATTTCTTCTGTTGCAGATAAAATAGCAACTTTTGGTCTTTCAATTCCTATTCTATTACTAAAATTTATAACATTTTTTAAAATATGTATTTTTGTTTTAACATTTGGCAATACATTAAGAGCACCATCTGTAATTATTAGTGGTTTATCATCTTTATTTAAAGTCATATGCCATATATGACTTAATCTAGTTTTTCCATGTAAGTTGTATTCTCTTTTTAAAACTTCTTTCATTAAAACGTCTGTGTGAATATGACCTTTTATAATTATTTTAATTTTTTTTTTAGATGCTAACTTAGCTGCAACTTTAGCTGTATTATTTTCATTAGGTTCGTGAACAATTTCGAAATTTGAAATATCAAATTTTAAATTTTCTGCACATTTAATAATTTCTTCTTTATCTCCAATAAAAATAGGGACAATTAAATCTTCTTTAATTGCATCTATTGCAGATAACATTGGTAAAGGTTTTCCAGCATTTACTATTCCTGCAGTTACCTCCTTTTTTTTGTGAGCATAATCTAACAAATTATTAGGACAAATTATTTCTTTATTTGATATCATTTTAATTATTCCAAAAAGGACATCTACTATCCGAAAAAAGATACTTTTTTAAATTATCATTTAATTTTAATGTAGTAATAGACATGCCAGCCATTTCCATTGAAGTTGCATATCTTCCAACATATGTTTTAACATTATTTATTTCTGAATTTTTTAAATTTTCATTTACTCTTTTTGATACAATATACAACTCTTCTAAAGGTGTAGCACCTAAACTGTTGATCATTATGGCAATATTGTCATTAGATTTTAAGTTTGAGTCATCTATTATTCTTTTATAAAGATCATCCACCAAATCATTTGCAGGTTTTAATTTCTCTCTTTTAATACCAGGCTCACCATGTATTCCCATGCCAATTTCTATTTCGTCATCTTTAATTTCAAACGTTGGCTTGCCTGCTTCTGGTAAAATACAAGGAGATAATGCTACACCTAAAGTTCTAATATTGTTGTTTGCTTCGTTTGAGACCTTAAACACTTCATTTAATGAAGCACCAGTTTCAGCTATAGCTCCTGCAATTTTAAAAACAAAAATCATTCCAGCAATTCCTCTACGTTTTAGTTTTTCAGACTGGCTTGCACTAGCAATATCATCCGCGACAATAACTTTTTTTGTTTTAATTCCCTCTGCTTCAATCATTTCGCAAGCCATTTCAAAATTCATTACATCACCACCATAATTTCCGATGATACACAAAACTCCATTACCATTATCTGCATTTTTAATTGCAGAAACCATTTGCTCTACAGAAGGTGATGCAAAAACCGAGCCTATTGCACAAGCATCTAAAAATCCTTTGCCAACATATCCAGTAAAAACTGGCAAATGTCCTGAACCACCACCTGTTACTATACCAACT
Source organism: uncultured Pelagibacteraceae bacterium (assembly GCA_902533945.1). Classification (GTDB taxonomy): domain Bacteria; phylum Pseudomonadota; class Alphaproteobacteria; order Pelagibacterales; family Pelagibacteraceae; genus Pelagibacter. Next base: position 30,439 of record CACANS010000008.1, read on the forward strand.
TTATTTGATGCTTTATTGGCTCTAGTAATAACTCTATTGTTATCTTTAGCCATTGCATAAATGTCAGGATGAGATTTAATTAGTCCGTCAATAGACTCTT
>CACANS010000009.1 GCA_902533945.1 uncultured Pelagibacteraceae bacterium
ATTAATGATTTATTAGGTGTAATTACATGAATTTTATTTTTTAAGGATTTTTCAACTATCTTTTTAGAAATTCCATCAGCATTTCCGATCGCCTCAAACAATATATCTATATTTAATTTTTTTATTATATTAAGTGGATTTCTATAAAATATTTTTTTATTAAATTTAAATTTTCTTTTTTTATTTGGATTTTTTGCAGAAATGGCAGCAATCTTTATTTTTTTTCCAGTTTTTAACTCAATATCTTTTTTTTTAGTATTAAGCTCATTTAATAGATAACTTCCAATCTGGCCCAATCCAACAACTGCGATATTTACATTTTTTTTCATTTTTAATTATCTATATTAGGATATTCAGAATTTTCTGAGTAAACACTTAAAAATTCTTCATATTCATTAATATTTTTTACTTTGTATATATTTATGCTTTTATCTGGTTTTATAGATTTAACTAGCTTTTTTTTACTTTGTTTTTTTTTTTTAATTTTATTTATTATTTTTTTCTTTTTATTTGATTTTGTTTTATATAGTTTTTTTTTTTCTTTTTTTACTACATGTTTTTTTAATATAGTTTTTTTTTCGTTTTTGATTTGCTTTTTAAAATTTGTAATTTCTTTATCATCATAAATTAGATCATTTAAAGGTCTTTTAACCCTGTCATCAGAACCTGAGCATGAATTTAATATTAATATTACTATAATAACTATATACTTCATTTCAAACCTAAAGTTTCGTTAAATCCATAATATAAATTAAAATTTTGAACTGCTTGACCAGATCCTCCTTTAATTAAATTATCGATAGCTGAAAGTATAATTCCCTTATCTTTAAATTTGCTTTTACAGACTGAAATTAAACAGTTATTAGTATTAACTACGTCGTTTGTGCTAATAGGTTTGTTAAACTTGCATATTTTAACGAATTTAGAAAATTTGTATTCTTTTATTAATTTTTTATAAATTAAAGACAAACTTTTGCCTTTTGGTATATCAAAATATATAGTAGTTAAAATTCCTCTAAACATTGGTGACAAATGAGGTGTAAAGGAAAGTTTAAATTTACCATTATGATACCTCTCTATTTCCTGATCAATTTCTGAATTATGTCTATGAACTGCTAAACCATAAGCTGAAAGTGATTCATACAAATTTTTATTAGCAAATTTTTTATGAACACCTCTGCCGGCACCAGAATATCCAGATTTGGAATCTGCTACTATATTAGAAGAAATTAAACTATTTTTAACCAAAGGAACAAGTGGTATTAAAATTGAAGTGGGATAACAGCCAGGACAAGAAATAATTTTATAATTTTTAAGTTTTTTCTTTGACAATTCAGGTATTGAATAGATGCTATTTTTAATTTTTCCTTTAGCACGATGTGTAATCTTATAATATTTTTTGTATAATTTAGAATTTTCAAGTCTAAAATCTGCTGAAAGATCAATCAATAAATTTTTTTTTAAGAGATTTTTTGAGATAATTTGTGCTTCACCATTAGGTAAAGAAGTAAAAACAACATCAACATCATTTAGATATTTTTTGCTAAATTTAATAATTTTAGGTAATTTTTTTTTTTTTAATCTACTATCAAATTTAGAAATATTTTTTCCGATCGAAGATTTGCCACAAAGATATTTTATTTTTACATATGGATGTTTAATTAATAATTTTACTAATTGAACACCTATGTATCCAGTCGATCCAGCAATTAATACATTAATCTTGGCCATAATTCATTATAACAGTTATTAAGAAAAAAAATATTATCTTTTAGAAAATTGAAAGCTTCTTCTTGCTTTTCTATGACCATATTTTTTTCTTTCAACGGCCCTAGAATCTCTTGTGGTAAGTTTTTCTTTTTTGAGAGTAGTTTTCAAATTCGAATCAAACATAACTAAAGCTTTTGAAATTCCGTGAGATATTGCACCAATTTGTCCAGACAGACCACCTCCTCTTACATTGCATCTTACATCATATTCTGTGCTCTGAGATATAATATCAAAGGGTCTAAGTAATTTCATTTTATGTTGTTCTCTTTTAAAATATTCATCGTATTTTTTTCCATTTACATAAATTTTTCCTGTACCCTTTTTTAACCAAATTTTTGCAATCGATTTCTTTCTTCTGCCGGTAGCGTATTTGCTATCTTTAAAATCTAATTTAATTTTTACACTTTTAGATTCTTGAGTTTCCATTTATCTGAGCCTTACAATATTTTTATTGTTTAATTTTGTAATATCTATCGTTATAGGATTTTGCGTTGAATGAGGGTGTTCAGATCCTGTATAAATTTTTAGTTTAGTTAGTTGTTTTTTTGCTAAAGGACCACCAGGAAGCATTCTCTTTACAGCTAATTTTAATACTTCTCCAGGTTTTTTTACAAAAAATTTTTCAGGAGTTGTTTCTTTTATCCCACCTGGATAACCTGTGTGCCTAAAATATTTTTTATTTTGAAATTTTTTTCCAGTAAATTTTATTTTTTCAATATTTTTTACAATTACAAAATCACCATTATCCATATGAGGAGTATATTTAGTTTTGTTTTTTCCTCTAATTATTTTGGAAATTACTGATGCCAATCTTCCAACAATTGCATTGGATGCATCAATTTCATACCAATTATTATTAATTTCGCTGTTTTTTACAAATTTTGTCATGAATGCCGGATTAATACTTATAAAATATTACCTTGTCAATTATAAGGTGAAGTTAAATATAAAAAAAAGCTTAATTATATAGGTTTTTTATACTTGCTTCTTCATTAAGAGTCATATTACAATTAATCGACAAGAAATACTGCTATTAAAGAAAATTATATTTTGAAACTAAATATTAATAAACAATAAAAAGGAGATAACAAATTATGAGCAAATCTAAAAACCCTGAAACTATAGCACTACATGGTGGTGATTATAGAAGTGATCCAGCTACTACTGCTGTGGCTGTGCCTCTGTACAGAACAACTTCTTATCAGTTCAATAATACAGGTCATGCAGCAAACTTATTTGCATTAAAAGAATTCGGAAACATTTATACAAGAATTATGAACCCTACTAATGATGTTCTTGAAAAAAGAGTGGCTGCATTAGAAAATGGATTAGCTTGTGTATCAGTTGGTTCAGGTCAAGCAGCTTCAACATTTGCAATATTAAATGTCTGCCAATCGGGTGATAATTTTATTAGTTCAACAGATTTATATGGTGGAACAGTAAATTTATTTACACACACTTTAAAAAAACTTGGTATAGAGTGTAGATATGCAGATCCTGCTGATCCTAAAAACTTTGAAAAATTAATTGATGAAAAAACAAGATGTTTTTATGCAGAAACATTGCCAAATCCATACTTAAGGGTTTTTCCAATTAAAGAAGTTTCAGATATAGGTCGTAAACACAATATACCTTTAATTATGGACAACACTGCATCACCGGTTATTTGTAAACCTTTGGATCATGGAGCTGCTGTTGTAGTTCATTCACTGACAAAATTTATAGGTGGTCATGGTACTGTTATTGGTGGTTGTTTAGTGGATGGTGGAAATTTTGATTGGACAGCTAATCCTAAACGTCAACCTATGTTTAATGAGCCAGATGCTAGTTATGGAGGAGCTGTGTGGGGTGAAGTTGTACCTCAACTAACTGGTGCTAATGTTGCGTTTGCTGTAAGAGCTAGAGTTTGTTTATTAAGAGATTTAGGTGCACCTTTAGCTCCAGACAATGCTTGGGGAATAATACAAGGCCTTGAAACAGTACCACTAAGAATGAAACAACATTGTTCAAATGCAGAAAAAGCAGTTGAATTTTTATCTAAACACAAAAATGTAGAAAGAGTAATATATCCTACCCTTCACAAAGGGGCAGTTGGTGATAGAGCAAAAAAATACTTTGACGGTGGTAATGGTGCACTTGTTGGTATAGAGGTCAAAGGTGGAGTTGAAGCTGGTAAAAAATTTATTGAAGCATTAAAAATGTTTTACCATGTTGCAAATATAGGTGATGCTAGAAGTTTAGCAATACACCCAGCTACTACTACACATAGTCAATTAACCCAAGAGGAATTATTAGCTGCAGGAGTTACACCAGGATATGTAAGATTATCTATAGGAATTGAACATCCTGATGATATTATTGCAGATTTAAATCAAGCTTTAGATGCATCTGGAAAACCAGGACTAAAAGCTGTTAGTTAGTATTTGAATTTAAATATAAAAAGTAAATACTTGAACTAACTAAAAAAATTGAACTAATTTGGTGCATAGATGCAAAAAAAATCTGTGCACCATACAAAATAGTCAAAATACCCAATACTATTTGAAAAAATAGAAACAAACCAATAATATTAATTGCATAATAGAAGTTAGTTAATTTTTTTATATAAACATTAAATAAAATAACAAGATAAAAAACTAAAATAAAATAAGCTAAATTTCTATGTATAAATTGCACTATAGAAGGATCACTAAAAGCTGATAAACTAAACAAACTGCTAAAATTATTATCATCAGGAAAATAAGAACTTCCCATAAGAGGCCATGAATTATAAATAGTTCCAGCATCCATACCAGAAACAAATGCACCTATAACTATTTGAAGAAAAAGAAAAAAAACAAAAACTAATGGTAATGTAGATTGAAGTTTTCTAATGTAAATATTTGATACATTAATTTTGAGATAATTCCAAAGAATTAAAGATAATATTATAAAAGCTACTATTAAATGTAATCCTAATCTAAAATGACTTACATCAACTCTATCAATTAAACCACTAGAAACCATATACCATCCTATAAAACCCTGGAGGCAAATAAGGAAAAAAATTAAATATATATTAATGAGTTTAGCAAAACCAATTCTAAATGAAAAATAAATCATAGGTATCAAAAAAGAAATTCCCAATAAACGTCCTAAGAATCTATGTGCCCATTCCCACCAAAATATAATTTTAAATTGACTTAATTCCATTGAATAATTTTGAAGCTTATATTCAGATGTTTTTTTATATAAATTAAAATAAATATCCCAATCTAGACTGTTCATAGGTGGTATAAAACCCTTGAATAGATCCCATTTTGTAATGGATAAGCCAGAATCAGTTAATCTTGTTAAGCCACCAACTATAATAATTATTGAAATAATTAATAACATTGTCAATAACCAAATAGAAAATTGCTTTTTGATTGTTGAGTTTTCTATATACATAATTTAATAAATATATTATTTTTTAATAAAACCAATTGAATAAATGTCGCCAAAGAATAAAAAAAAATTAAATATAGTAAGAAAAAAACTAGATTTACTAGACAATAAGTTAATCGATTTAATTAAAACAAGAACTGCTCTTGTAGAAGAAGTTGTTAAATTAAAGGAACATAAAAAAGATATTGTAGACAAAAAAAGAATATCTGCAATTTTAAAAAAAATAAAACATAAATCAATTAAAAAAAAAATTGATCCAAGCATTACAAAAAGAATTTGGAGAAATATGATCTGGTCTTATATTAATTATGAAAAAAAGATTTTTAATAAAAAATAAATTATTTGCTATGAGGTGGTAGTTTTTTTTCTACAAATATTTCATGTTTTCTTGTACTAGGATTGTATTTTCTTGCTTTTAATTTTACTTTAGCTTTTTCACCACCTGCTGGTTTTTTGACATAATAAAAAAAAGAACTATTAGGTTTTGCTTCAGGTACCAATCTAACTTTCACGTGAGTTTTTTTTGCCATTTTATTTTAAATTTTTTATTTCTTTTAACATGTTGGAAATTTTCTTCAATTTAATTTTAATATTTTTTCTTTCAACTGAATTAAGATTTTCATCATATTTATTAGATTTTAAGTAATCAGATGTGTTATTTTCTAATAATTTCTTAACACCTTTAATTGTAAGGCCTTCAGACTTTAACAAAAATTGAATTTTTTTAAGAAGATTAATATTCTTTTCATCATAATATCTTCTATTTCCAGAAAAAATTTTAGGTTTAATTTGTTTAAATTCTTTTTCCCAATATCTTATTGTGTGAGTATTTATGTTGCCACTTTTTTTATTAATCAGACCAAGTATTTCAGCAACTTCACCTATCGTTTTATATGCAGAATTATTTTTAATCATTAAAGTTTATATAATTTTTAAATTCTTTTGAAGCTTTAAATGAAATTACTTTACGTTTTTTTATAATTGATGAAACTTTTGTCTTAGGATTTCTTCCTATTCTTTCATTTTTTTCTCTTAAAATAAATGTTCCAAACTTCGATAATTTGAGTTTTTTTGAATCTTTAATATTTTCAGTAATTAAATCAAGTAAATCTTCTAAAATATGCTCTGAAATTTTTTTTGAAAACCCAATTTGCATATAAATTGAATTAATTATATTTTTCTTTGTTAGGTTATTTCTCACAATTTTAGATAATATTTTCTTTGATCTTGTTGATCAAGTCCCCTTTTACAATTTTTTTACATACATTTAAAGAATGTGAGAAACCAATATAATCGGTTGAACCGTGACTTTTAACTACAGGAGAGTCTAAACCAATAAATATCGCTCCATTATATAACCTTGGATCTAATTTATTCTTAAATTTTCTTATATTTTTATAATTAATTGCTGAAGAAATTTTTGCTAAAATATTACCAGTTAGCGTGTTCTTTAGTTCTTTAATTAAAAAATTTGCTGTTCCTTCAGCAGTTTTTAATGCAATATTTCCAGTAAAACCATCAGTGACTATAACATTAACATTACCATCCATTATTTTATTACCTTCTATATAACCCTTAAATTCAAAATTATTATTTTTAATTTCAGATAATTTTTTATATGTATTCTTTATTTTATCGTTTCCTTTAATTTCTTCTGAACCAACATTTAGCAATGCTACTTTTGGCGATTCATATGAATATAATGATTTAAATAATGATGATCCCATTAATGCGAAATCTATAAGATTTTTTTCATCACACTCAATGTTTGCGCCCAAATCAAGAACTACATTCATTCCATTTTTATTAGGCCATAATCCAGATAAGGCAGGTTTGTCTATATTTTCAATCATTTTAAGATTTAATTTAGATATTACGAACAAAGCACCGGTGTTGCCTGCTGAAATTACAATATCTGAATTTCTATTTTTTACACTTTCAATAGCTAGCCACATGCTTGTATCTTTTCCTTTTTTGGCTGCTGACAACGGACTATCCGTATCAACTACATGATTTTCTGTATGAATAATTTCATAAAAATTTTTATCTATAAATTTATTTAGATAATTTCCAATGACTTTTTCATTACCAAATATTTTGAAATAAACATCTTTGTTATATTTATTAAATAATTTGATCCCATCTAATATTTTTTTAGGTGAATCTTCGCCGCCCATTGCATCAACTGCAAAAGTAATTTTATTTGTCATCTACAATATTATTCTTTAGGGTCTAATACTTGTCTACCCTTATACATTCCAGTTTTTAGGTCTATATGATGAGATAATCTGTATTCTCCAGATTTTTTATCTTCAATAATATTTTTAGGAGAAAATCTAATATGAGATCTTCTTTTTCCTGATCTTGATCTAGTAGTTTTACGTTTTGGTACAGCCATAACTAAAATTTAGCTTTAATTACACCTTTTAAAAATGAATTAAAAGTATTATTTGTTAAGAAAATGTAATATTTGTCAAAATATTCAATCAAATTATCCATATTTAATGATTTATTTAAATAATCACAAAAAAAAACATTTTTTTTTTCAAAATTAAAATTATCCCAATTGTCAATTTTTTTCATAATCGAATAAAATAAATTTATATAAATTTTCATTTTTTTATTAATCGAGGCATCTCCATAACCTATTTCTCTTAAGCTAATTTCTATATTCTTAAATATACAATCATACACATTTTGCATTTCTTTTTTTGACACCTTGGAATTATAAACTTTTAAAAAAAAACCAAAATGGATTAAAAAAATTATTAATCTATCTGAGAAATCATCATTTTTAGTGAAATAACTAAACAATTTTTTATTTCTAGTTAAATTGATTAAATTGTTATAAATATTAATATATTTAGAGTCCATGAAAAAAATTTTATTTTTACTTTTAATTTTAATTACAAGTTGTTCTACTAACAAAGTTGTAAAACACCATGGTATTAATTCTTTAGAAAAAAAACAAGCTAAGTTAATTATTAACAAAAGTAATAAAAATGATATATTGGAATTACTTGGACCACCATCTACTAAAAGTACATTTAATAATGATCTTTGGATTTATATCGAAAGAGATCGAGTCAATAGATCAGCTTTAGCTTTGGGTAATACTAAAATAGAAAAAAATAATGTCTTAATTATAGAGATTGATAATATGGGTTTGTTAGCTAAAAAAGATTTTGTAGATATTAGTAAATTAAATAATAACGAGTTTACTGAAAATATTACATCTAATACTTATTCTAAAAAATCTTTTATTTATAATTTTTTAACTAGCGTAAGACAAAAAATTAACGATCCTTTTCAAAATAGAAAAAAAAGAAAATAAACTATCCGGCAATTACAGCTAACAAGAGTAAAGCCACAATATTAGTAATTTTTATCATAGGATTAACTGCTGGACCTGCTGTATCTTTATAAGGATCTCCAACTGTATCGCCTGTAACAGCAGCTTTATGAGCTTCAGATCCTTTTCCTCCATAATTTCCATCTTCAATATATTTTTTTGCATTATCCCATGCACCACCTCCTGCTGTCATTGATATGGCCACAAATAATCCAGTTATAATTACACCTAACAACATTGCTCCTACAGATGATAATGCTGCCACTTGACCACCAATGGGTAAAATAAATAAATACAAAACTATTGGGGATAGGACTGGTAACAAAGATGGAACTATCATTTCTTTTATTGCTGCTTTAGTTAATAAATCAACTAACCTACCGTAATCAGGTTTAGCTTTTCTTTTCATTATACCTGGGATTTTTTTAAACTGTCTTCTTACTTCAACAACGACAGCACCTCCTGCTCTACCTACAGCTTGCATACCCATTGAACCAAATAAGTAAGGTAGCATACCACCTACTAGCAATCCAACTACTACAAAAGGATTTGATAAATCAAATGTTACAACAATACCTTCTAGTTTTGAACCAGCAACTTTTGAAAAATGTTTAATATCCTCTGTGTAAGCTGCGAATAAAACTAGAGCGCCTAAACCAGCCGATCCAATTGCATAACCTTTAGTAACAGCTTTAGTTGTGTTACCAACTGCATCTAATGCATCTGTAGTTTTTCTAACATTCTTTGGCAAATTAGACATTTCAGCTATTCCTCCAGCATTGTCTGTAACTGGACCGTATGCATCAAGAGCAACTACCATACCTGCCAACGCTAACATTGTAGTAACTGCAATTGCTATACCAAAAAGTCCAGCTATATAATTTGTTAACAATATTCCACCAACAATAATTAATGCTGGTATAGCTGTTGCTTCCATTGACACAGCCAAACCTTGGATTACATTTGTTCCATGGCCTGTAGTTGACGAAGAGGCAACACTTTTAACAGGTCTATAATTAGTTCCGGTATAATATTCTGTAACCCAGATTAATAAACCAGTTATAATCAATCCTATTACTCCACAAATATATAAACTCATTCCTGTAAATGATTTATTCGATATTGAATATGTATTTTCTAATCCTAAAACATAATCTGTAATAGGGTATAAAATAAGTAACGAAGTTAAGGCAGTAACTACAAAACCTTTATATAATGCAGCCATGATATTTTTAGATTTTCCTAATTTAACAAAGAATGTACCTATAATAGAAGTTAATATACAAGCTCCACCAATTGACAAAGGATAAACCATCATATTCAAATCACCATGAAAAAATATTGAAGATAAAACCATAGTAGCAACTATTGTTACTGCATAAGTTTCAAATAAATCAGCAGCCATACCTGCACAATCACCAACATTATCTCCAACATTGTCAGCTATTACTGCTGGATTTCTAGGATCATCTTCAGGAATACCTGCTTCAACTTTTCCTACCAAATCTGCACCTACATCAGCACCTTTAGTAAAAATTCCACCACCAAGTCTCGCAAAAATTGAAATAAGTGATGCGCCAAAACCTAATGCAACTAAAGCATTTACAATTTCTCTTTCATCAACATTAAATATCAACAATAAATAATAATAAACTGCAATTGCTAAAAGAGCTAAACCAGCAACTAACATTCCTGTAACTGCACCAGATTTAAAAGCTATTGAAAGTCCTTGAGACAATCCCTTTCTTGAAGCTTCTGCAGTTCTTACATTTGCCTGTACCGATACTAACATACCAACATAACCAGCTATTCCAGACAAAGTAGCACCAATTAAATATCCCAAACCAACTAAGACACTAAATGCAAAACTAATTATAACTAATACAACAACACCAACTATTGCGATTGTTTTATATTGTCTATTTAAATACGCTTTTGCTCCGACTTGTATAGCAGATGCTATTTCTTGCATTTTATTATTTCCAGCACTAGAGGCTAAAATATTTTTTCCTGTAAAATATCCGTAAACGATTGATAGCAAGCCTGCTAGAATAATAAGTTGAAGTATATTAGATGATGATGCTTCCATAATTCCTTTAATTAAATGTTATTATAAAATATTAAAAATCGGACATTACAAAAAAAAGAATAAAAGGCAATATTTAACTTATCAAAACTTATGTGAATAACCTTTGTATTTAGATAAGTTTTGAGGCTTATTGTCCAGATTTATAAGATTTTTTTTAGTACCATTATTTATTTTACCAATTATTGTAAGTTTTTGATTCATTATTCTTGAAATAGATTTAATTAAAGATCTATTTTTTATGTGTGATGTAAATAATATTTGATAATCATCTCCATTAAACAAATATTCAATTTTCTTTTTATTATATTTTTTTAAATAGATTTCTAAATTTTTTGAAATAGGAATCTTATTGACATTAATTTCAAAAGATAATTTTTGCTTATTAATAAGTTTACTAATATCAATTATTAAACCATCAGAAATATCCATAGATGTATTTGCAAATTTATGAATTTTTTTATAAATTTTATAGGGTAAATTAGGACAATAAAATTTAGCAACAAAATATTTTGTTAACTTTGAATTTATTTTTATATTATTTTTAATTATTTTAAGACCAAGGAAACTATCACCTAAATTTCCAGTTACATATATATCATCGTTTAATTTAGCTTTATTTCTTTCAACAATATTTTTTGAAAATCCAACAGTTGTTACTGAAAAAGAAATTTTATTAGAATTAGTAGTATCACCGCCTGATAGTTTTAAATTATATTTTTTTTGCTCTTCATTTAATGATTTTGAAATTAACTTTAGATTTTTTTTCGTAAAATGTTTTTTACTTCCACTAGCAGAAATAAAATAATATTTAGGTTTGACTCCCTTGGATATTAAATCAGAAATTGAAGACCTTATAATCTTTTTTATTACTAAGTCTGGATATTTAAAATTTGGAAAATGAACTCCTTCATTATATGTATCAATAGATACTGCCAATTTATTTTTTTTATTAAAAAAAACATCGTCATTTAATTTTTTTGCACTAGGATTATTATTAGAGATTTTTTGAAAATATTTTTTTATTAATTCAAATTCATCCATTAGAATTTCTTATTTTTTTTGATATTTTATCTAATAAGGCATTTAAATATTTAGTTTGACCGTCATCTATAAAGAAATTAGAAGCTTTTAAATATTCATTAATAATAATTTTTGAAGATGTTTTTGGTTTATATAAGAATTCAAATATAGCACTTTTAACTATAACTTGAAAAATTTTATCTAATTTTTTTAAATCTATGTCTTTAATAAGATGATTTGATATTTCATCATTAATTATATCGTCTCTTTCAATAGTTCCATTAACTACATCTTTGATAAATTTTTTAAATCTATGTTTTGGAAAAGTTAAATTTTCATCTTCATTAAAATACTTTCCATATAGCTTTTGGATTACTATTACTCTAGGATTGTTTTTTGGACTATATTGTAATGTCATTTTATTTTGAAAGAACAAATATAACTGCTTGAGCTGCTTCCTGTCCTTTTTTTCTTGATCTTTTATCAGCTTGCTCGTCATTTAAACACGTGATAACTCCGTTGGCTATAGGTTTTTTATAATTAATTGACAGTTGCATAATTGCATTTGTTATTGCTTGAGAAATAAATTCAAAATGTGGTGTTTTACCTTTGATTATACATCCTAAAGCTATAAATCCATCGTACTTTTTAATATTCTTTGCAATTACAACTGGTATCTCGAATGAACCAGGTACTTCAATCACATCAACATTAAATTTCATAACATTAGATTTGTGTTTAACTTTTAATTCATTTTTTAATTTTTCTTTTGCACACCATAATAAAGAATCCGAATATTTTTTGTAATAATTTGCAACTACAATTAAAATTTTAAATTTCATTTAATAATTTCTTGTTTAGTTATTTTAATTCCATACCCATCTAAACCAACAACTTTTTTTTTAGATCTAGTTACTAATATCATATTTTTAATCTGTAAAGATTTAATAATTTGTGCTCCAATACCGTAATTTTTGATCAATTTATCTTTACCTTTTTTATAGAAAATTTTGCTCTTATAATCACGCAATGTCTGCGTAACAGATCTTAAATTTGTATCTCTTATAAATATTAAGACACAATTGTTATATTTTTTAAAATGATTAAGTGTATTACTAAAAGAGTTTGGTAATTTTTGATTAAGTAAATAATTTTGTACAACATTTGAAGAAATAACTCTAACACGTGGTACTATGTTTTTTTTAACTTTCCCTTTTATTAGAGCAAAGTGTTCAGATCCATCTAATAAATTCTCAAATATTTTTATTAAATAATTTTTTCCTTTAACTTTAATATGTGATTTTTTTTTAAGTTTAATTAACTTTTCTTTTTTAAGTCTATAAGCAATAAGATCGTCAATTCTACCGATTTTAAGTTTATGTTTTTTTGCAAAATTAAATAATTTCTCACCTTTTGCCATTGTTCCATCTTCACTCATTATCTCACAAATAACAGCAGATGTATTTTTTTTGGCTAGCTTTGATATATCAACCGAAGCTTCTGTGTGTCCCGCTCTAACTAGAACACCTCCATCTTTAGAAATAATAGGAAAAACATGTCCTGGTGATACGATATCATTTTTTAATACATTTTTTTTTGTAGCTACTTTTATAGTTTTTGCTCTGTCTTGTGCTGATATACCTGTAGTTACACCTTTTTTTGCTTCAATAGAAATAGTAAAAGCAGTTTGATTTCTAGATTGATTCACTGGAGACATATAAGATAATCCTAATTTTTTTGCTTGTATAGTATCTAAAGCTAAACAAATTAAACCTCTCCCATATTTAGCCATAAAATTTATTTTTTTTGAATTAACATCTGAAGCACAAAAAACTAAATCTCCCTCATTTTCTCTGTTTTCATCATCAACAAAAATATACATACCACCTTTTTTTGCAGTTTGTATAATACTTTCAATTGTACTAAATTTTTTTTTTTTCATTTATAAATTTTTTTATATATTTTGATAAAATATCAATTTCAATATTAACAAGATCATTTTTTTTTAATTTAGATAAATTAGTTGATTTATATGTGTGAGGAATAATCCATATTTGAAAACTGTTTTGAAGAATTTTAGATATAGTTAAAGAAATACCATTAATTAAAATAGATGCTTTTTCTACTAAATATTTTTTAAATTTTGTATCTATTTTAAAATCGAATAAGAAAGCTTTATCAATATTTTTAACTTTCCTTAATTTACCAATAGTGTCTACATGGCCTTGGCAAATATGACCTGAAATATTTTGACCTTTTTTTAAAGGCATTTCTAAATTGATTTCATCACCAAGTTTAATATTTCTAAATTTAGATTTATTTAGAGTTTCATTTGATAAATAAAACTCAGATACCTTTTTCTTTAAAGAAATTAAAGTTAAACATACACCATCACATGAAATAGATATTCCTAGTTGGTTTTTAGTAATTTTTAAATTTGATTTGATAAAGAGATTAAAACCAGATTTTCTCTTTTCAATTTTATAAACCTTTCCTTTATTGTATATTATTCCATTAAACATATGCTAGTAATAATGTATTAAGTTGTCATTATCTAGATATGTATCAATATTTTTTTTATTTTTAAACTTATTATCCAACAATTTTTTAATATTATTAACTTTAATTTTTCTATTACCTTTAATAATCTTTTTTCCTTTAAAAAAATAAAATTGATTAAAGAGTTTTTTGTATATCATTTTTGTGGTCAATTTTTTTCCAGCCTCCACTAGTAAAGTATTAATTCCAAGTTCATAAATTTTTTTAAGCACTTTTTTTAAATTGAAATTATCATTGTTATCAGTATTGAAATTAATTAATTTTATCCCCCTTTTTTTTAAATAATTAATTTTTTTTATATTTTTAGAATTATGAAAAATTATAGTTTTTTTTTTACTATTATAATTAATTATAAATGAATTTTTTTTAATTTTTAAATTCTTGTCTAATACAATTTTAGTTGGAGAAAATCTTTCTAATCCTTTTATACGACATGTTAGTTTAGAGTTGTCAGCATTTATTGTTTTATAAGTTGTTAATATTGCTTGGTTTTTGTATCTTAATAGATGAGATATTTTTCTGGAATGTTCGTTAGTAATAAATGAATTATTTTTTAAAATGTATAAATTTGATGACGAAGCAAGTTTACCTGTAACGTAAGGTGATTTATTATTTTTTACATAAATATACTTTTTGTAAAATTTTTTCGTTTCACTCTTTAGCAGACCAGATTTAGTTAATATATTATTCGAAATTAAAATTTTTTTTGCTTTATTACTGGATCTTGAATCAATATCTTCTAGAGAGTATATTACTTTGTTAACTTTTGCTTTAATCAATGCTGTAGTACATGGTGGTGTTTTTCCATAGTGAGAACATGGTTCAAGAGTTACGTAAACTGTTGATCCAGCAATATTTTTTCTATTTTTACTTAAAGCTATATTTTCTGCATGGGGTCTTCCATTTTCATTAGTAACACCATAAGAAATTATTTTATTTTTTTTAACAACCAAGCATCCAACAGATGGATTCGGTTGTGTTATTCCATCGTTAGTTTTTGCTAAATTAATAGCAAATTTCATATAAATTTTATCTTGGAGTGTAAATTTATCTTTTTTTGTAGACATCTAGCTTGTCAACAAATTGAACAAAATCTTTTTCTTCTCTAAAATTTCTATAAACTGAGGCAAACCTGACATAGGCGACTGGGTCGATTTCTTTTAAACCATCCATTACCATAGTTCCTATAGTATTAGTAGATACCTCACTTTGGCCGAGTTCTTCTAATGATCGTGTTATTTTTGTTAAAAATTTTTCAACTGTTTCTGTATCAATAGGTCTTTTTTTTAAAGCTATATATAAAGATTTGGAAAGTTTATCTCTGTCAAAGGGTGATTTTCTTCCATTTTTTTTTACAACCATTAACGCTCTGAACTGGACTCTTTCAAATGTCGTAAATCTTTCGCCACAAATACATAATCTTCTTCTTCTTATTGCATTTCCATCTTCAGTAGGTCTTGAATCTACGACTGATGTCTCTCCTTTTTTGCAAATTGGGCAAATCATAATTTAATTTTATCTTAAATTTTTATAAATTGGAAAATTTGAGCATAAATCAACAACTTCTTTTCTTACTTCATCTTCAATTTCACTATTGTCATTAGGAGTTTTTGATAAACCGCGAACTACTTTTGTTATTAATTCACCAACTTTCTCAAATTCTTTTAAACCAAAACCTCTAGTTGTTGCTGCTTGAGTTCCAAGCCTAATACCAGATGTAATCATTGGGCTTTCAGTATCAAATGGAATTCCATTTTTATTACAAGTGATATTTGCTCTTGACAAACTTTCAGCGGCAGCATTTCCTTTAACTTCAAAAGATCTTAAATCAACTAACATTAAATGAGAATCTGTACCACCCGAATAAATTTTAAATCCATTATTTTTAAGTGTTTCAGATAAAATTTTAGCATTAGCTAATACTGATTTAATATAAACTTTAAATTCAGGTTTTAATGCTTCAAGAAAACCGGCAGCTTTTGCTGCTATTATATGCATCAGAGGTCCGCCCTGGTATCCCGGAAATACTGCAGAATTAAATTTTTTAGCCAGATCTTCATGGTTTGTTAAAATAATTCCACCTCTTGCGCTTCTGAAAACTTTGTGAGTTGTTGAAGTTACCACATGCGCATATTCACATGGATTTGGGTAACCCTTGCCAGCAACCAATCCTGAAAAATGAGCCATATCAACCATTAGATATGCTCCGACTTTATCAGCAATTTCTCTAAATCTTTTGAAATCAATTACTCTAGAATAAGCACTTCCACCTGCTATTATAAGTTTTGGTTTGCTTTCTAAAGCAATTTTTTCAACATTATCATAGTCAATAAGTTCAGATTCTTTATCAACATCATACCCTACAGCATTAAACCATTTACCTGACATTGAAATTTTTAATCCATGAGTTATATGTCCACCGGAATTTAAACTCATACCCATAAATGTATCTCCTGGCTTGAGTAAAGCTAAAAATACAGCTCCATTTGCTTGAGCTCCAGAATGAGGTTGTGCATTAGCATATTTACAATTAAATATTTTTTTTAATCTTTCAATTGCTAAATTTTCAGCAACATCTACATGTTCACATCCATTGTAATACCTTTTACCTGGATATCCTTCAGCATATTTGTTCGTAAGAACAGATCCTTGAGCTTCAAGTACAGCTTGGGAAACAATATTTTCTGAAGCAATTAATTCAATATGTTCTTGTTGTCTCTTTAATTCATCATCTATAGCTTTATATAATTCAGGGTCAGTTTTTGATAAACCATCTTCAAAAAAAGATTTATACTGGTCATTTAAGTATTTGCTCTCACTAGACATAATTAAATTTTTTTCAACCTTCTCAAGTGTCTGCCACCTTCAAATTTTGTACTTAAAAAAATTTTTATTAAACTGAATGCTTTATTTTTATCAATCAGCCTTTGTCCTAATGTAATGATGTTTGCATTATTATGCAATCGTGATAATTTAGTATTTTTCCTGCTATAGCACAATGCGGCTCTAATATTCTTGGTTTTATTTGCTGCTATACTCATTCCCATTCCTGAACCACAAATCAAAATTCCAAAACTTCCTTTATTAGTGGCTACTTTTTTTGATAGTCTTTTTGCAAAATCTGGATAATCAACAGAATTTTTTGAGAAAGGTCCTAGATCATTAATTTTTTTGAATTTTAAATATTTTGCAATAATCTTACTCTTTAAATTATAACCAGCGTGATCTGATGCAATAAAAATCTTTTTCAAATTAAATTGATTTATAAACTAAAATTAATTGAATTTATAGTCTAAAACACAGGCTACTAAATGGACTCTATTTTCTTCACCGCCATTAAAAGCATTATGATATTTAAGATTATTTGTAACCCAAACAGACCCATCAGCTGGCATATGCTGAGCATTCTTATCTATAACCATAATTGCTCCAGGATTTGTATAAATAGGTATATGTAATCTTGCTTCAGGATCTCTATGCCAACTTAAAGTTGATCTTGGTTCTTTTAATAAAAGTCTAACTCTACCTAATTTATATTTTTTTGATAATTCATCATAAACTTCTTTAAAATAAGTATTTTCAAAATCTTTAACAAATTCAGTATATTTACTTTCATCAATGCTAACGTCTCTCGCAACCTCTACTCCTGTAGAGTCGGGTTTTGTCCAGTATACACCTCTGACTTTACTCCCTTTAATAGAATCTGGATCTCCTGGAATTTGATTAAGAGATATGGCTGCAAAATGAGGTACACCTAAACTAGTATCGAAACCTTTTATTTTTAAAACTTCGTTACAAGCATTTTTAAGTTTATCAATATCAAATTTGATGTCCTGCTTTTGAAAATCTCCAGTCATCTTTTTAGAATGTATATTGTTTATAGAGGTTACGTTGTTCATGTGATAAATAAATACTTTATTTCTCATTATAATACATATAACTTTTGTCGCATATAAAAAAAATTGAGAATGATTATCACTGGAAAATATCCAAATTTAAGGCTTAGAAGAAACCGTAAAAGCGACTGGTGTAGAAGATTAGTTCAGGAAAATACTCTTTCAGTAAATGATTTAATACTACCAATATTTATTACTGATGGAATAAATAAAAAAGAATCAATTAGATCAATGACTGGAGTTTATAGGTATAGTGTAGACAAAATTCCAACAATTCTTGATGGAGCAGTTAAAAATAAAATTCCAATGGTTGCTCTATTTCCATATACAAATTCTAAATTAAAAAATAATATAGGTACTGAAGCTCTTAATGAAAATAATTTAGTTTGCAAAGCTATAAGATTAATAAAGAGAAAATATAAAAGTAAAATTGGAATTATGTGTGATGTAGCTCTTGATCCATATACATCACATGGTCATGACGGTGTACTAAAAAAAGGTAAAATTTTAAATGATGAAACAATAGATATTTTAGTTAAACAATCAGTAATACAAGCACAAATGGGTTGTGATGTTATTGCGCCATCAGATATGATGGATGGAAGAATTGGAAAAATAAGAAAAGCTTTAGATAAAAATAATTTGCAAAATACGCAAATATTGTCATACGCAGTAAAATATGCTTCAAGTTTTTATGGACCTTTTAGAGATGCCGTAGGGTCAAATAAAAATTTAAAAGGTGACAAAAAAACTTATCAAATGGATTACAAAAATACAGATGAAGCAATAAGAGAAATTTCGTTAGATATAAAAGAAGGTGCTGATATGATAATGGTTAAACCAGCAATGCCATATTTGGATATAATAAAATTAGCTAAAGAAAATTTTAAAATTCCAATAATTTCATACCAAGTATCTGGAGAATATAGCTTATTAACAAATGCTATTAAAAAAGGACTAATTAATGAGAAATCAATAATTGAAACTCTTTATGCATTTAAAAGATCTGGCTCAAATGCCATAGTTACCTACTTTGCTGACAAGATAGCTAAAATTATTTAATAATCTCTAACTTAAATTGTTAATAAAATTAGTTCTCTCTTGTGGAAAATTTATATCGTTGGGTATAAGTATGCTTTTTTCTAAAAAATCATTCAAAATTTTAATCGCATCTAATAAATTATTTTTATTAATTTTAGAATTTGTATCAAATTGATCAACAAAAAAAGAAGGAATATTTATTTTTTTTTTTTTTGAAATTACAAAATAATTTACAGAACCATTCATTTGTTCTTTTTGAACAAAAGCTTTAAAATTAATATTATAACCTAATACCTTAAATAGATCCAATTCCCATAATAAATATTTTTTTAACCAATTATCTAGTTTAATGATTTCAAAAAAATTATTGATTAAATTGTATATGTTTTTATTAATTTGATTTTCGACTGTTAAAATTTTAATTAGTTTTAATGCAGAGATTATGCAAAGTAACTTAGTTTTATCTTCAAAAAAAAAGGCAGTATTAGCTTTAAAAATTTCAATTTTAAAACTTCCAATTTTATCAGGGGTCTTAGATGAAAAATTAACATGAAGAAGATTGCCTATTTCTAAATAACTTTTTATTTTCTTTGATGTAGCACCAAAAATAATTCCTGTAATTTTGCCGTAGTTTTTTGTAAATATTTCTGCAATAACAGAATTTTCATTGTATTGATTTTTAGAAATTAAAAAACCTGTATCAATCCATTTCATAATTAAATTTTTAATTTATTTAATAACAATTTTGCAGCATTTTGTTCAGCATCTTTTTTTGATTGGCCTGTAGAAATAACAAAATCAGATTTAGTAATTTTTACAGCCACTTTAAAAATGGGTTTATGTCTAGGACCAGTATTTTCTATTAATTTATATTGTGGAAGTTTTTTAAATATTTTTAAAGAATATTCCTGGAGTTTTGTTTTAGAGTCTATAATTAATTTGTTACTAAGTTTTAAATCGTTTCTCCAAAAAAATAAAATAAATGAATTAGCAGCTTTTAATCCTTGATCTAAATAAATTGCTCCTATCAAAGCTTCGCAGCAATCTGCAATTATTTTAGGTTCTATTTTTTTTTCTTTTGGATTAATGCCATTTCCAATAATTATATATTTGTCTATATCTATTTTTTTTCCAATTTGAAAACATGTTTTTTTATTTACAAGATTAGCTAACTTTTTATCTAATGATCCTTCTTTTTCATTTGGATAAAGTTCTAATAGTTTATTTGCAATTACTAAACCTAGGACTCTATCTCCAACAAATTCTAATTTTTCGTAATTATTTTTCGAGTTATGGCTTTTATGCGTTAAAGCAGTTTTTAATAATTTTTTATCTAGAAATTTAAATTTTAATTTTTTTTCAATTTGATTAATATTTATCATCAACTATATAATTTTTTTAAAAAATCTATTAATTCTAAAACTTTTATGCCATTTCCAAAATTCAAAAATTCTTCCAATTCTATAATCTGATGAAAAGAAAATAAATCTAGCTTTACCTACTAGGTTATCTTTGTGAACATAGCCAACACTTGAAAGATATCTACTATCTTTTGAACAATCTCTATTGTCACCTAAAAAGAAAAAATAATTTTCAGGAACTATAAATTTGTCTGAATTTTGATATGAAAATTCTTTTAAATAAGATGTTAAATATTTTTTACCATTGGGTAATTTTTCAATAAAAGTTCTAACAACTATTTTTTTTGATCCACAAAAAACTTTCTTAATTGACTTAGTGTAAGATTTTAGGATTTGTTTATCATTTAAAAAAAGATCTCCATCAACAAACTGAATTTTATCACCAGGTAGAGCAATTAATCTCTTTATATAGTCTGTTCTATTATCAGAAGGAGTTTTAAAAACTATTACATCTCCTCTTTTAGGTTTATTATATAGATATCTTCCATCAAAAACCTTTGGGCTAAATGGAAATGAATGTATGCTATATCCATATGAGTATTTAGTTACAAATAATCTGTCACCAACTAATAAATTAGGTTCCATTGATGAAGAGGGAATATAAAAAGGCTGTATTAAAAGTGACCTAATGATTATAGCTATAATCAATGCATATAATAATATTTTTAAATTTTCTAAAATCCAATTTTTAAAGTTCATATTGCTTCAATAATTACTAATGAAATAGAATATTCAGCTTCATCTGATATTGAAACAAAAATATTAATTTTTTTTTTTGTTAATTTTTGTCTTACAAACTTTTTGACTTTAGAATTAATAAGTATTTTTGGTTTTCCGTTATTAGTGTTAGTTACTGTAATATCTTTAAAATTTATACCTTTGGTAATTCCGGTGCCTACAGCCTTAAGAAAGGCCTCCTTAGCAGCAAATTTTTTTGAAAAATAGCTTGTTTTGTTTGAAAGATTTTGTGATTTTTTAATTTCTTTTTGACTGAAAATTCTACTAATAAACTTTTTAGTTTTTAATAATCTTTTAATTCTTGTATTTTTAACAATATCAGTGCCTATTCCTAAAATGCTCATATAACCTTATTTAATTTATTTAGATAATTTTTTTATTCTTTTTATTACTTTATTTAAACCATAAAAAACAGCTTCACCAATTATGAAATGGCCTATATTGAATTCATCAATTTTTTTTAATTTAGATAAAATGTTGGTGGTTTTATAATCCATTCCATGTCCAGCATGAACTTTTAAATTAAGAGAATTTGCAAGTTCTACACATTTTTTAAAAACATTAAGTTGTATGTGGTAATTTTGGTTATTTCTAATTAGTTTAGATAATTTTCCTGTATGTAGCTCAATACATTTAGTGCCTAATTTTTTAGATAACTTAACACTTTTAATATTAGGATTGATAAATAAACTTGTTCTAATTTTTTTTTTATTTAATTTTTTAATTATTTGAAAAATTTTTTTATAATTTTTAATTAAGTTAAGACCACCCTCAGTAGTAATTTCTTTTCTATTTTCGGGTACTAAACAAACATAATTTGGTTTTTTTTTTAATGCTATATTAACCATTTTTTTATTTGTAGAAATTTCAAGATTTATTGGTGTATTTTTTAATTTAAGAATATTAATTAAATCTGTATCTTTTATATGTCTTCTGTCTTCTCTTAGGTGAATTGTAACTGAGTCAGCACCACATTTCTTTACATATTTTGCTGCATCAATTATGTTTGGATGGTTTTCACCTCTAGCATTTCTAATAGTGGCTATATGATCTATGTTGACACCTAATTTAATCATTTAATAAATCTACTACCTGGCTTAGTTATAGGAATTTTTTTGAGAAATTTTGGTATATTACTTTTATTATATGTTGGAACATTCAATTTAATTTGAGATATAATTTTTTTTTTTATTTTAATTTGTTTTTTATTAGATCTATCTATAATACAAGCAAAACCTACTAATTTACCTTTAGCCTTTTTTATTAATTTTGCACATTCCAAACTAGATTTTCCTGTAGTAATAACATCTTCTACGATTAAAACTTTAGAATTTTTTCTTATATTGAAACCTCTTCTTAATTGAAATTTCTTTTTCACCCTTTCGCAAAATATAGATTCCTTTTTTAAAAGCTTTCCTATTTCATATCCAATAATAATTCCACCCATTGCTGGAGATAAAATTGTATCGATATTTTTAAAATTTCTTTTAATTTTTTTACTTAATGAATAACAAATTTTATTAGATAAATATGGATAACTAAGAAGTTTAGCGCACTGAATATATTTTGATGAATGAAGACCAGATGATAAGATAAAATGACCTTCTAATAAGGCATTAGTTCTTTTTAAAACCGCCAAAGAGTTTTTGAAAGAAAGCATATTTTTTATTTTTATGTCTAATTATTTTAAAATTATACTCCCTTTGTTTTAACTCACTAATAAGTTTTGTAAAGTTTTTGAGATCATGAATGATAACATTAAATCTAAAATTTATAGTGTTTGTTGTTTTCTCCACCATTTCAACACTTGAAATATTAACATTATTTACACCAATTAAGGTGGTGACATCACCTAGTTTTCCAGGTTTGTCGGGTATTGAGATCCATAATGTAGTGTTGTACTGTTTTATTTTCGGAGGTTTGGAGTTTTCTCTATATTGCCAGTATCTTCTTATCGATGCTCTGGCTTTACCAGTTTTTGTAGATGTTAACCAATGAAGAGAGGGTGAAACTTTTTTTGATGTTATTATTTTAACAACATCACCATTAGTCAATAAACTTTGTAATGCACTATCTTTACCGTTAATTTCACATCCAATAGCAGTATCTCCAACTTGAGTATGAACAGCGTAGGCAAAATCTATAGGTGTCGCATCTTTTGGTAATTTTATTATTGAACCTTTAGGAGTAAAACAAAAAACATTTTCCTGAAACATTTGAAGTTTTGTGTATTCATAATAGTGTTCAGGATTTTCATTTTTGTCTATTATTTCAACTAAATCTTTAAGCCAGTCGTACTCTTTCCATGTTAATGAATTAAATTTTTCTGAGGATTTATAATTCCAATGTGATGCAATTCCTCTTTGTGCAAATTCATGCATTTGCATTGTTCTAAGTTGTATCTCTATTGGTCTTTTATTTGGTCCAATAACTGAAGTGTGCAAAGATTGATATTTGTTAATTTTTGGTGATGAAATATAATCTTTAAATTTACCTGGTATGCATGTCCATTTTGAATGAAAAACACCAAGTGCTTTATAGCAACAAGATAAATCATCTAATATAACTCTAAAACCAATTATATCAGTTATCTGTTCTAACGAAGTTCTTTTTTTTTGGATTTTTCTCCATATAGAAAATGGAGTTTTTTCTCTACCAATAATTTTAGCATTAATATTGTTTTCATTTAATAAATTAGAAAATTGTTCAGAAATAAAATTAAAATTACTCAAATTATTATCTTTTATTTCATCTAGTCGTTTTTTAATCAAAGATCTCGCATCATTATTTAATACTTCAAAGGATAAATCTTCTAACTCATCTCTAATTCTATTCATGCCCATTCTGTCTGCTAATGGTGAATATATTTCCATTGTTTCTCGTGATATTCTTTTCCTTTTTTCTTCGTCCTTTATCGATTTAATTGTTCTCATATTATGTAATCTATCAGCAAGTTTAACAAGAAGAACTCTTATATCTTTAGATGTAGCTAAAATTAATTTTCTAAAATTTTCTGCTTTCGAATTAGAAATAGCTTGATTTTCAAATTCAGATATTTTTGTAACACCATCAACCAAATCAGCAACTTCTTGTCCGAATTCATTTTTTATTGTTTGATAGGTTGCATGAGTATCTTCTATAGTATCGTGTAATAAACCAGTTGCTATTGTAGCGCTATCTAATTTTAATTCTGTCAAAATATCTGCGACTGCTACGGGGTGGATAGCATAAGGATCACCGGAGTGTCTTTTTTGATTTTTATGAGCATTCATTGCGAATTCATATGCTTTATTTAAGGTTACTGGATTCAAAAACTTATTATAAGATTTTATTTTATTTATTAAATCGTCTGATTTTAGCATCATTTTATTATATCATTAAAATTAGACAATTTTAATATATCTTAAGCTATTTTTGCAAATTTTATTTATTATTGAGGATATTTTGAGTTTTGATCTTGGATATATCCAATTACTGCATACCTCCATTAATGGAATTAATACAAATTCTCTATCTTTCATTTTTGGATGAGGTATTTGAAGATATGAATTTCTAAATTTAATTCCATTATAATCAATAATATCAATATCACATATTCTGGGGCTATTTTTAGGAGATTTTTTTCTACCTAAAAGTTTTTCTATAGATTTAATAATTTTAAATAGTTCTATTGGGCTTTTGTATGTTTTTACTTTTACAATTAAATTAAAAAATTTAGGATCATTAAAATTAGGTGAAGCAAAAGTTTCGTAAATATTAGATATTTTGATTATTTTAATATTATTTTGATTTAATAGAAATTTAGTTTTTTCTATATTAAATTTTTTATTACCTAAATTAGTACCAATAGATAAATATGAATATTTAGCTTGATTTTCTAAAATATCTTGCTTTGTCACGATTCCAATCTCTGGTTTTCTTTGTTTGTCTTTTGTCATAATGTTTTTTTCCTTTAGCTACAGCAATTTCAATTTTAGCTTTACCTTTTTTAAAATACATTTTGGTTGGTATTAAAGTAAAACCTTCTCTCTGCATTTTTCCTATTAGTTTATTAATTTCCTTTTTATTAAGAAGAAGTTTTCTCTCATTTGTTGGGTTATGATTTGAATAACTTGATTGTTTGTATGAGGATATATGTGAGTTAATTAAAAAAATATCACCATCTTTTTCGACTGCATAAGCGTCGGCAATATTTACTTTTCCATTTCTAACAGACTTAATTTCTGAGCCTTTTAAAACTATTCCTGCTTCATATATATCATCAAAAAAATAATTAAAACTTGCTTTTCTATTTAAACAAATGATTTTCACCCCAACATTTGTTCTTTTTTTCATTTTAGATTAATTGTGCATGATTTAATGCTTTTTTAATTTCATCTTGAGTTTCTTTTTTAATTTTAACCAATGGAAGTCTAATTTCATCATCACATAACCCTAAAAGTTTAGCTGCATATTTTGCTGGTGCTGGATTGCTTTCAATGAACAAAGATTTATGTAATGGCTGTAACATCTGATCAATTCTTTCTGCTTCTTTAAATTCATTGTCAGATTTTGATTTTGAATATTTTTGCATATCAGAGCATAATTTTGGCGCAATATTGGCTGTTACAGATATAATTCCCACTCCACCTCTTTTATTAAATTCAAATGCTAAAGCATCTTCACCGGTAAGCTGAATAAATTCCGGTCCCAATTTTTTTACTGTTTCATCTAATCTATTTAAATCACCTGTTGCATCTTTAACACCGGCAATATTTTTAAGTTCAAACAATCTTGCCATAGTGTCAACTGACATATCAATTACACATCTGCTTGGAATATTATAAATTATTATTGGAAGATTTGTATTGTCATTGATAGCTTTGTAATGTTGATACAAACCTTCTTGTGTAGGTTTATTATAATATGGAGTAACAACTAATACTCCGTCTGCTCCTGCTTTTTCAGCATGCTTTGTTAAGGATATCGCTTCTTCAGTAGAATTTGAGCCTGTACCAGCTATAACTGGAATTTTACCTTTGGCTTCTTTAATACAAAGTTCGATAACTTTTTCATGTTCTTTGTGTGTTAAAGTGGGAGATTCGCCTGTTGTTCCAGCAGGAACTAAGCCGTTTGTGCCATTTTTTAAATGAAAATGAATTAATTTGATATAACAATCAACATCAAGTTGATTATTTTTAAATGGAGTTATTAACGCAACATTTGATCCTTTAAACATAAATACTTATAACATAATTTATAGATTCATTTAGTAAAATTTATGTCAAATAAACCTTTTTTAATAATACATTTATTGATATTTACATCATTTTTTAACACATTTATTTTTGCTGAAAACCTAAAAATAATCCCTCTTAAAAAACCAAATCTTGAAAAAAATGTTATTAAAAAAATGGTAGATCAAGGAATATTGAAGCCAAAACCCAAGCCTAAAAAAGAAAAAATTGAAATAGTTAAAGAAAAGAAAAAGGTAGAAAAAATAGAAAAAAAATTAGTCATATTGATGCCAAAAAGCAAACCATTAATCGTTAAGAAGAAAACTGGAAAATCTAAAAAAAAATCTAAATATTTTAGACAAAAAGATTATATTTTTGCAAAAAAAGCTATTCAAGAAATTGAAAAAAGAAATTGGTCAAAAGCATTAGCTATTTCTAAAAAAGCAAAAGATAAATCCATATATAATTTTATTCAATGGAGACATTTACTAACAAAAGGGAATAAAGCCTCGTTTTATGATTATCAATTATTTATAGATAAAAATAGTAATTATCCTCGTATAAATAGAATTAAATACTTAGCAGAACATAAACTATCGAATAGAACAATTTCACCAAAAAAAATAATCAAATGGTTTAATGGTAAAGAACCTTTAAGCGGTTATGGGAAATTAATTTTAGGTGAGAGTCATATAATTAATGGAAATAAAGAAAAAGGTATAAAACTTATAAAGGATGGATGGATTACAGCAGAACTTAGTAGATCTGATATGAAATTTTATAGAAAAAAATTTAAAAAATACCTTATACCTGATGATTACATAAAAAGAGCGGATTATTTAGCCTGGGAAAATAAATACTGGGACCTAAAAAGAATGCTAAGATATTTGCCAGAAGATTATCAACTATTATATACAGCTAGACAAATTTTGATGAGCAAATCATATGGCGTTGACAATGCAATAACTAAAGTTCCTGATAAACTTAAAAATGATGCTGGTTTAAATTATGATCGTTTAAAATGGAGAAGAAAAAGAGGAAGAGTTGAAAGTTCTTTAGAAATTTTATTAAAAATCAAAAATACAAAAAAATATATGGTTAGACCAGATAAATGGTGGAAAGAAAGAGCGATAATAGCAAGATCATTAATATATCAGAAAAAATATACACTTGCATACAAAATATCTAGCAAACATGCTCTTAAAGAGGGACCAGAATTTGCGGAAGCTGAGTGGATGAGCGGATGGATTGCTCTAAGTTTTTTAAATGATCCACTTTTAGCAAAAGACCATTTTGAAAACTTCTATAACAATGTAGGTTATCCAATTAGTTTATCAAGAGGAGCATATTGGTTGGGAAGATCATATGATAAAATTGATAAAAATATAGCTAACAAATGGTATGAGAAAGCTACAAAATTTCTAACAACATATTATGGACAATTAGCTTACTTAAAATTATATCCAAACAGACCCTTTGAACTTTCCGAACAATTAATAGTAGATGAAAAATATAGAAAAAAATTCTATGAAAATGATTTAGTAAAAATTGTTTTTTTATTAAATGAGCTCGATAAAGATAAATATACTAAACATATATTAAGATATTTGGCAAATACCAATATACCAAAAGGCAGCGAAATATTAGCGGGTGAATTAGCTACGTCTATATCTAGATACGACTTTGCTATTCAAATTGCTAAACTTGCTTCTTATGAAAAAAGATTTCATAATAATTTTAACTATCCTCTAATAATTACACCAAAATATATTAACGGTAGAAAAATACCTGAAACTGCATTTATTTTATCAATTATTAGACAGGAAAGTGAATTTGACTTAAGTGCACACAGCCATGCTGGTGCAAAAGGTTTAATGCAATTAATGCCTTACACAGCAAAAGTTGTTGCTAAGCAAGCTAAGTTACCATATTCAAAATCTCGATTAACCAAAGATCCTGAATACAATATAAACTTAGGTTCACATTATATTGCTGGATTAATATTAGAATATGAGGGCTCCTATCCTTTCGCCATAGCGGCGTACAATGCAGGACCGAAAAGAGTAAGATATTGGAAGAAAATAAATAAAAATCCTCAAAAAAAACAAATTGATTATGTAAATTGGATTGAACTTATAAAATTTAAAGAAACAAGAAACTATGTTCAACGAGTTTTGGAAAATTATAATGTTTATCGATATATCTTGGAAAAAAAACCAATAATGATGAAAAATTTTTTTAAAGATAACCCGTTATATTAATAATGCTAAATTTTGAATTTGGATTTTTTACTATCTTTAATAAAAGTTACTACTGTACTTTTTGTTAGTTGATCTAAAGAAAGACCAAATTTTTCAATAATATTAATAATTTTGGGAGGCATTGTAATAATTTTACAACCTAATTGTTTTGCTTGAATATAATTATAAGCTTCTCTAGTGCTTGCCCACAAAATTGAAATATTTTTGTATTTTTTAGCGCTTAAAACAGAATTTTTTATTATAGGTACAGGATCAATACCTGCATCACTCATTCTACCAGCGAAGATAGAAATTATAGATTTAGTACTCTTATCTAAATTTTTAATAATTTTTTTTACATGAGCAACTTTATACACGGCTGTGATATTGAGTTTAATTTTTTGCTTACTTAAGGCTTTTATTAATTTTCCCATAAATTTACCTTTTGAGTTAATTACAGGGATTTTTACATATACATTCGATCCCAATTTATTAATTTTATAAGCTTGGATTTTCATATCAGTAAAATTGTCTGCAAAAACTTCAAATGATATTGGTTTTTTTTTACAATTATTAAGTATCAGTTTAGAATATTTTAAATAATCAATAGCCCCAGCTTTACGCATTAAACTTGGATTAGTTGTAAATCCTTTTACAATTTTTTTTTTACTATATTTTTTAATAGTGGCTACGTCTGCAATGTCACAAAATATTTTTAATTTACTCATAATTTTACTTTATATATAAAATGGCGGAGAGGGAGGGATTCGAACCCTCGGATGGATTACTCCATCGCAAATTTAGCAAACTTGTGGTTTAAGCCTCTCACCCACCTCTCCAAATCTATAATTAATAGCTATTAATCTTATACCATGAAGAATATATTTGTAAAATGATCTCAGATTCTCTAAATCCAAACCTAA
>CACANS010000010.1 GCA_902533945.1 uncultured Pelagibacteraceae bacterium
CTTTAAGATGATGGTAAGAATCTTCTAATGAGCCAAATGCTGCTGGTAAAAGCATATGGTTATAAGATGTGTAAGCGGTAACACCTTGTTTTTCAATTCTTGAAGTATAAGGTGTGCTTCTAAGTCTTCTAGATCTAGCTACAAAGTAATTTTTCATTTTTATTATTTTGACAAAAATTCTTTTACAATCTTTCTCATTTCGAATGCTTTTTCAAAAATTATCATATGTCCACAATTGTTAATTATTTTTTTTTCAGAATTTTTTATCATTGTTGCCATTTTATTTCCTACTTCTAATGGAACCATTTTATCTAAATCCCCAAATATACATAATGTTGGACAATTAATTTTTTCTAAAGATTCTTTGCCGTCTTTGTAATTGTTACAAGCATTTAAGTCCACTGCCAATATTTCTCTTATTTCTCTTGTTGAGTTAATTATTTTTTTTACAGGATTTCCTCCTATAAATGCTTTTGATCCTTCATAACCCCACTTCATCATTAATAATATTGCTTTTTCATCACCTGCTTCTGCTAAATCTATTAAATCTTGATTAACTGGCATTCTATATGATCCTGCGACTAAAACTAATTTATCTATTAAATCTGGGTATCTCGAACCAAAATCAATTCCAACTAAAGAACCTTGAGAATGACCTACAATAATAATTTTGTTAACATTTACTACTTTCATTAAATTTTTTACCCAATCAGAAATTTCTTGAATAGATTTAAGAGCTGGGCCATCAGAATTTCCATGGCCTGGTAAATCTATTGCCAAAACATTAAATCCTTGTGATGTGTAAAATTGTTCATGAAGAGACCAAACTATATGGCTTAAACCACTACCATGCATCAGCAATATGGTGGGTTTTTTAGTATCAATCTCCATGCCGCCAGTTGAGACGAACACGTTTTTCTCATTAACGTTTAAATTCAGTTTAGCTCCTTGGCCTTTTTTCTTAATTCAAATTTTTGTATTTTTCCTGTTGATGTCTTGGGTAAATCACAAAATTCAACCTTTTTAGGAACTTTAAAACTTGCAAGAGTTTCTTTACAAAAAGCTATCAGCTCTTTTTCAGTAACTGGCTTATCTTTAACCATTTCTATAAAAGCGCAAGGTACCTCGCCCCATTTTTCATCAGGTTTTGCTACTACCGCAGCAATAGAAACTGAAGGATGTTTTGCTAATGTATTTTCTATCTCAATTGAAGATATATTCTCACCTCCAGAAATAATTATATCTTTAGATCTGTCTTGTATTTTAACATAACCGTCCGGATACATTACAGCTAAATCACCAGTATGAAACCAGCCGCTTTTCATTGCCTTATCTGTAGCATCTTTATCCTTAAAGTAACCTTTCATCACTACATTTCCTCTTATCATTATTTCCCCTATTGTTTTGCCATCTCTTGGGACTTCCTTCATAGTTTCAGGATCCATAATAGTGACTCCTTCTGTGTTAGGATATCTTACTCCTTGTCTAGCTTTGATCTCATTTTGTTTTTCTTCTTCTAAAT
Organism: uncultured Pelagibacteraceae bacterium; assembly: GCA_902533945.1. GTDB lineage: Bacteria > Pseudomonadota > Alphaproteobacteria > Pelagibacterales > Pelagibacteraceae > Pelagibacter. The sequence goes on from CACANS010000010.1 coordinate 1,523, forward strand.
CGTCCCAAGATTCATTCCATGCACATTGTGTTACATGTCCATAAGTTTCAGTTAAACCATAAACATGCATTACTTCAAATCCAAGGCTTTTCATTTTTTTAAAAATAATACTTGGAGGCGGAGCTCCAGCGGTTAATACATAAACTTTTTGTTTTAATTTTTTTCTATCACTCTCAGGTGCTCCTGTGATCATATTTAATACTATTGGAGCGCCTCCAAAATGAGTCACATTATATTTTTCAATGAGATTAAAAATTTTTTTAATATCAATATTTCGTAAACAAATTGTTCTCCCATTTAACATAGGAATTGTCCAAGGATAGCACCAACCGTTACAATGAAACATAGGTACAATAGTTAAAAAATTTAATCTATTTGGCATATTCCAGGCTGTTGCACTGCCTGTGGACATTAAATATGAGCCCCTGTGATGATAAACAACCCCTTTTGGATTTCCAGTTGTGCCTGAAGTATAACTTAAAGAAATAGCCTGCCACTCATCTTCTGGCATTTTCCAAATATAATTTTCATCGCCAGTATTCAAAAATTCTTCATACTCTAGATCTCCAATTTTTTCTAATTTCGATTGGTCTGCATGTTTATCGTTTATATCGATTATAGTAATTTTATTATTTAAAGAACTTAATGCTTTTTTAACTTCTACATGAAGTTGCCTGTCTACAACTAAGACCTTAGCGTCACTATGATCTAATATATATGCAATTGTCTTAGCATCTAACCTAATGTTAATTGTGTTAAGTACCCCTCCAGTCATAGGAACAGAATAATGAGCTTCAAAAATTTCTGGAGTATTAAAGGCTAAAAAAGAAACAGTATCTCCTTTTTTAATACCAATTTTTTCTAAAGCACTAGCAAATTTTACGCATCTTTTATAAACATCGCTCCAGGTATATTTTCGATCTTCATAAACAATTGCCTCATAATTAGGGTAAATATCTTTTGCTCTTTGTAAAAAAGATAAAGGAGTTAATGGAACGAAATTTGCATTATTTTTATCTAAATTTTTATCGTAATGGCTCATATCTTAATTAAATTTATAATCCATTATATATTTGCTTCCTGTAGTTGCGGATAAATAATGACTTTCTACTCTGGGTAATACCCTGTTAAAATAAAAATTCGCAGTTTGTATTTTGTCCTCATAAAAATCTTTATTATTTGCATAATCTTTGTAGCTAACTTCCAAAACTTTAAGCCAAGAATAACCGATCGCAACATAACCAAGAACTCTTAAGTAATCATTTGATGCTGCATTTGCATCATCTTTCGAATTTTGAATCTTTTCTTTCATCCAATTTGAAAATAAATTTAATTTTTCAATGTAAATTTTTAACTTTTCTACAAAAGGTTTTAGTTTTTCGTCACTTAAATTTAGATCATTTTTCATCATACTAATATATTTATCAATTATATCTCCATTCTTATTTATTAATTTTCTGAATACCAAATCAATTGCTTGTACTGAATTAGTTCCCTCATAAATTGGGGTTATTCTATTATCTCTATATAATTGTTCTATACCTTGGTCTTTCGTATAACCATATCCTCCATATATTTGCATTGCATCACTTGTAATCTCCATTCCTAAATCGGAAAATAAGGATTTTACTACTGGTGTTATTAATGAAACCATATCAGAGGCTTCTTGTTTGATTTTCTGGTCATTATGATTTAAACTCACTTCTGTTTGTTGAGATAACCAAAAACACAAAGCCCTCTCTCCTTCAATTATTGATTTCATATTTAATAAAGATTTTCTTATATCTGCGTGTTCTATAATTAAATCTGCATTTCCATTTTGTGATTTATTTTTATTGCTTTTCCCCTGTTTTCTCTCTTTAGCATAGCTTAGCGAATTTTGATAAGCAATTTCAGAAATGCCTAAGCCTTGAATTCCTACAACAATTCTTTCTAAATTCATCATTGTAAACATCTGACTTAATCCTTTATTTTTAGGACCAATCATAAACCCAATTGCTTCATCAAAATTTAAAACACAGGTAGCTGAACCTTTAATCCCCATTTTTGTTTCAATAGATCCGGTAGATATTCCATTTCTTGCTCCAATTGTTCCATCTTCTTTGACAATAAATTTTGGAACTAAAAATAAACTTATGCCTTTTGTGCCTTTTGGCGAGTCCGATGCTCTTGCAATTACCAAATGAATAATATTTTCTGTCAAATCATGATCACCAGATGTAATAAATATTTTTTGACCTGTAATTTTATATGTTCCATCTGGTTGTTCTGCTGCTCTTGTTTTAAGTAAACCTAAATCTGTTCCACATACTGGTTCAGTTAAACACATGGTACCACTCCATTTTCCTGCAACCATTTTTGGAAGGTATTTATTTTTAATTTCATCAGTTGCATGATGATGAATACAATTATAAGCTCCAAGAGTTAACTCACTGTAAAGTTTAAATGCCAAACTGGCTGATGACAACATTTCATCAAAAAAAGCACTTACTGTTCTGGGCATCCCTTGTCCTCCATATTTTGGATCGCAAGATAATGAAGTCCAACCATCTTCAATAAATTTTTTATAAGCTTCTTTATAACCAGGAGGAGTCCTAACTACTCCATTTTCTAAAACAGTAGGATTTTCATCTCCAGCTTTTGCAAGTGGTAATATTAAATTTTGATTAATCTTTGCTGCTTCTTCTAATATATTTTTTACTAGATCAGTTGTTACTTCTTTATACTTATCAATTTCATTATAGTTTTTATTATCTCTAAGCTTTTCATATAAAAAAAGCATATCTTGAAGAGGTGCATTATAAGTTGGCATAATCTTATTCTAATTAAAATATAAATTATTTCAATTTTGAAATAATCGCATCCCCCATTTGAGCAGTCGATACTTCCTTATTTCCTTTTGCAACTATATCTTTTGTTCTTAATCCATCATTAAGCACATCTTGGACCGCCTTTTCTAAATTGTCAGCCTCTTTGTCTAAATCCAATGAGTATCGTAATGCCATTGCAAAACTTAGAATTGTAGCAATAGGATTTGCCAATCCTTTTCCAGCTATATCTGGAGCAGAACCATGTATTGGTTCATACATCGCTCTCATTTCACCATCTTTATTTTTTGCACCAAGAGATGCTGAAGGTAAAAGTCCTAATGATCCAGTTAACATTGATGCTTGGTCTGAAAGCATATCTCCAAATAGATTGTCAGTTACAATAACGTCAAATTGTTTAGGATTTCTTAATAATTGCATTGAACAATTGTCCGCAAGCATGTGATTTAATTCTACCTCTTTATATTCAGTATCGTGTAAAGTCTGCACTTCCTCTTTCCAAAGCTGTCCTGCCTCCATTACATTTGATTTTTCACATGATGTAACTTTATTTGATCTTTTTTTTGCTAAATCAAAAGCAACTTTTGCTACTCTAATAATCTCGCTGCTAGTATATGTGTGGGTGTTAACACCTTTTCTTTCACCGTTATCTATAGGTTTAATTCCTCTAGGTTCACCAAAATATATTCCACCTGTAAGTTCTCTAACAATCATAATATCTAAACCAGAAACAATTTCAGGTTTAAGGGTTGATGCATGTACAAGTTGCTTAAAACATATTGCTGGTCTTAAATTTGCAAATAATTTTAATTCTTTTCTTAATTTTAATAATGCTCTCTCAGGTTTTTTTTGAAATTCAAGATTATCCCACTTTGGTCCGCCTACGGCACCTAACATGACAATCTTACTCTCTAGAGCTTTATAAAAAACTTCATCTGTTATTGGAGTTCCATGTTTATCGTAAGAGGCTCCTCCTGCTAAATCTTCATCAATTTCAAAATCTAAAGATTTTTTTGAATTAAGCCATGTAATAACTTTCCTAACCTCATTTATAACTTCTGGTCCAATACCATCACCAGGCAAAAGTAATATTTTTCTTTTTTTAACTTTAATCATTAAATATCCAAGGTTTTATATTTTTTAAATTTTTTTCAAACAAAGTTATTTTATTTGATTTTTCCAAAGAAATAGCAATATCATCGAGTCCCTCTAATAAACATTTTTTTTTAAATTGATCAATATCAAATTGAATTTCCTTATTGCCGTAAATAATTTTTTGTTCTTTTAAATCGATTGTTATTTCTTCTTTCCTATTAGAATATTCTGATAGTTCTTTTATTATCTCTTCTTCTAAAATAATTGGTAAAATTCCGTTTTTAAAACAATTATTATAGAAAATATCTGCATAACTTGAGCTGATAACACAAGTTATTCCAAAATCTAGTAATGCCCAAGGAGCATGTTCTCTCGATGATCCACAGCCAAAATTTTTACCTGTAATTAATATTTTTGAATTATTATAAGGTTTGTTGTTTAGAATAAAATCTTTAATCTCATTTCCTTTATCATCATATCTTAATTCAAAAAATAAATTTTTTCCTAGTCCTGTTCTTTTTATAGTTTTCAAAAATTGCTTAGGAATAATCATATCTGTATCAATATTTACTATGGGTAAATATGATGGAATACCTTTTATAGAAGTAAATTTCTGCATTTAACTTTGATACTTTCTAACATCATCAAGATTTCCAGAAATAGCGGCAGCTGCAGCCATACCTGGACTTACTAAATGTGTTCTTCCTCCTCTTCCTTGTCTTCCTTCAAAATTTCTATTTGAAGTAGACGCACATCTTTCTTCTGGCTTCAATTTGTCAGCATTCATAGCAAGACACATTGAACATCCTGGCTCTCTCCATTCAAATCCAGAGTTAATAAAAATTTTATCCAGTCCTTCCTGTTCTGCTTGTTCTTTAACTAAGCCTGAACCTGGAACAACCATTGCTTCAACATGAGATGCTTTTTTTTTATTTTTTAATATTTTTGCAGCCTCTCTTAAATCTTCAATTCTTCCATTTGTACAACTACCAATAAAAACTTTATCAATTTTTATATCTTTTGCAGCTGTATCTGCTTTTAAACCCATATATTTTAACGATCTCTCAATTGAACTTTTTTTATCTAAATCTTTTTCATTATTTGGGTTAGGGACTTTTCCATCAATAGTAATCACGTCCTGGGGAGAAGTTCCCCATGTAACCATTGGCATAATTTCTTGACCTTCTAAATTTAATTCTTTATCAAAGTTTGCTCCACTATCCGATTTTAAATTTTTCCAACTATCTAATGCTTTGTTCCAAATTTCTTTTTTTGGAGACATAGGTTTATCTTTTAAGTAATCAAAAATTTTCTGGTCTGGTTCTATAAGTCCTGCTCTTGCACCACCTTCAATAGTCATATTGCAAATTGTCATTCTTTGTTCAACACTTAGAGAAGAAATTAAACTTCCTGAATATTCAATAACACATCCTGTGCCACCTGCGGTACCGATTTTTCCAATAATCTGTAAAATGACATCTTTCGATGTTACTCCTATAGGAAGTTTACCACTTACATTAATTCTAAAATTTTTTGCTTTCTTTTGTAATAACGTTTGTGTTGCTAAAACATGTTCAACCTCGGATGTGCCAATACCAAAAGCCAAAGCTCCGAAAGCTCCATGCGTTGCCGTATGGCTGTCACCACACACAATTACTGTTCCAGGTTGAGTAAAGCCTTGTTCTGGACCAATTATATGAACAATTCCTTGTCGTTTGTCGTTCATTCCGAAAAGTTTAATACCAAACTCTTTACAATTAGATTCTAAAGTATCTACTTGTAATTTAGATTCTTTATCATCTATTCCCTTACTTCTATCAGTTGTTGGAACATTATGATCTGCAACGGCTAAGGTAAGTTGTGGTTGCCTCACTTTTCTATTTGAACTTCTTAGACCCTCAAATGCTTGAGGACTAGTAACCTCATGAATTAAATGCCTATCAACAAAAATTAAAGAAGTACCATCTTCTTGTTCATGAACAAGGTGTTCATTCCATATTTTATCGTAGAGTGTTTTGGGCATTTAGAAAAAAATTATTTTTTCTTTTCTGAGCTTTCTTTTTTTGCTTCAGTTTTTGGAGCTTCTATTTTTTTTTCTGCTTTTTTATCTTCAGCTGGAAGCTCAGTTTTTTCATCAGTTACTTGTTTAGATTTTATATCTACATCAATACCAATTTTCTTTTTAATTTTTTCAGCAATCCTTGCTGATTTACCGGTTCTGTCTCTTAAATAATAAAGCTTAGCTCTTCTTACTTTACCTGATCTAACAACCTTAATTGAATCAACAATAGTACTATATAATGCAAAAGTTCTTTCAACACCTTCTCCAAAAGATATTTTTCTTACTGTAAAAGCAGAATTTAAATCTCTATTTTTTTTTGCAATGCATACTCCTTCAAAATACTGTATTCTATCTCTTTTTCCCTCGGTTATTCTTACACCTACTTTAATAATGTCCCCTGGAAAAAAATCTGGTAATTTTTTTTCGGCAGCAATTTTTTTTAAAATCGATTGATTTATTTCTTCTATTGTTTTCATTTTAAGTGCTGTCAATTTAATCTTTCTTGTATTTCCGCCATAAATCTGGCCTTCGGTCGCGTGTTATAACCTCAGATTGAGATAAACGCCAGTCTTTAATTTTTGCGTGATCTCCTGATAAAAGGACTTCGGGTACCTCTTTATCTTCCCAAATTTGAGGTTTTGTATATTGAGGATATTCTAAAAGACCATTTTCAAAGGTTTCTTCAATAACTGAACTGTTATTTCCTAAAACTCCAGGCAACAATCTTAGTATGCTGTCAATTACTATCATTGCTGCTGTTTCTCCTCCCGATAAAATATAGTCACCAACACTCATTTCTTCAATATTTCTACTCTCTACTACTCTTTGGTCTATTCCTTCGAAATGTCCACATAATAAATTAATTTTTTTTTCTTTAGAAAGTTCTCTTGCTTTTTTCTGGTCAAATAATTTCCCTTTTGGAGACAAAAAAATTATTTTTTCACCATCTTCAATATTATTATCAATTGCTTTTGCAATCACATCAGGTCTAATAAGCATACCTGATCCTCCTCCATAAGGAGTGTCATCCACTGTTTTATGTTTGTCTAATGCATAGTCTCTTATATTTACAATTTTTAGTTTCCATTTATTTTCAGACATTGCTTTTCCATATAAACCTTTGGAAAGAAATCCTGGGAAAAAATCTGGATACAAAGTAAATATTTGAGCATTAAACATAGATATATTTATTTCTTTTCTTCCTTAGGCGCTTCTGCTTTATTTTCTTCCTTAGGCGCTTCTGCTTTATTTTCTTCCTTAGGAGCTTCTGCTTTCTTTTCTTCCTTAGGCGCTTCTGCTTTATTTTCTTCCTTAGGTGCTTCTGCTTTCTTTTCTTCCTTAGGAGCTTCTTCTTTTTCTTTTTTTCTGTCTTTTTTAGGAATCGCTTTATTTGGATTATTTCCCGGAGCAGGCATTTTGATTAAATTATTTTCACCTAAAAGTCTTGCAACTCTAGTTGTAGGTTGTGCTCCTTGATTTAACCAATATTTTATTCTTTCAGACGATAGTCCTATTCTTTCTTTTTTCTCTTTAGGAAGAAGTGGATTAAAAAATCCTAATTTTTCAATAAATCTTCCATCCCTTGAAAATCTACTATCTGCAACTACAATTTTATATACGGGTCTTTTTTTTGTTCCACCCATAGACAATCTTAATTTTAACATTTTCTCTCCTTTTATTTATTTTAGTTGATTAAAAAGTTCTGGCGGTATTCCTTGATCCGCAAGCCCCTTTGTATTTCCTTTTGACATCTTTTTCATCATTTCAGACATCATTTTAAATTGTTTTAACAATTTATTGATAGTGGCAACATCTGTACCAGAGCCATTAGCAATTCTTTTTCTTCTTGAACCATTTATAAGTTTTGGATTTTTTCTTTCCTTTTTTGTCATAGATAAAATTATTGCTTCATTTTTAGAAACTATTTTTTCATCTATGCCTGCCTGGTCCATTTGAGATTTAATTTTTGATACTCCAGGTAAAAAAGACATTACTCCTTCTATGCCTCCCATTTTTTTCATTTGTCTCAACTGCAGCAAATAATCTTCCATTGAAAATTCACCTTTTTTCAATCTTTCTTCTGTTTTTTTTATATTTTCTTGATCAAATTCTTCTGCTGCCTTTTCAACCAAAGATACAACGTCCCCCATACCAAGAATTCTGTTTGCTATTCTATCTGGATGAAATACTTCTAAATTTTCAATTTTCTCTCCTATTCCTAAAAACTTGATAGGTACATTTGATTCAAACTTCATACTAACTGCCGCTCCACCTCTGCCATCACCATCTGTTCTTGTTAGAATTATTCCTGTAAGATCAACTGTATTTTTAAATTCTTTTGCTACTTGCGCAGCTATTTGTCCAGTCAAAGAATCTGCTACTAATATTGTTTCTGATGGACTAATTATTTTTTCTATTTGATTTATTTCATTCATCATCTGCAAATCTATTTGGGTTCTACCAGCTGTATCAAAAAGAATAATTTCAGCTCCATTTAAATTTGCAGCTCCAAGGGCTCTGGAACATATATCAGAAGGTAATTGACCAGGCACAATTGGCAAAGTTAGTATATTATTTTTTTCACCTAAAATTTTTAGTTGTTCTTGTGCGGCAGGTCTATAAACGTCAAGGCTTACCATCATGACTTTTTTTTTATTATTTTTTTCTAAATAACGGGCTAGTTTTGCGGTAGTTGTAGTTTTTCCTGAACCTTGAAGACCAACCAACATTATAGGCACTGGTGGCACTTGATTTAAATTTAATTCAGAGTTTTTGTCTCCTAACAATGAAACAAGTTCATCATATACTACTTTTATTACCATTTGTCCTGGCGAAGTAGATCGAATTATTTCTTGTCCTATTGCTTTTGGTTTAATTTTTTCTATAAAATCTTTTGCAACATTTAATGAAACATCTGCCTCTAATAAAGCTTGGCGAATATTGCGAAGTCCTTCATCAACTTGCTTCTCATCTAAAGAAGGTGCTTTTTTTAAAGAAGAAAAAATTTCTTCAAATTTATTTGTTAAATTTTCAAACATAATTTCACACAGCAGCTATCGCACTAGTGGGCGAACCCTCGCTGACTAGTGTCGATCTCTTTGCTTAACAAAGACACCGCAAAATGCTGTTTTTTGCGGAAAGTCGGTAAACTATAATAGAGGTTCAAAAAGTCAATAAATAAGTTAAGTATTTAAATATATGGAAATTAAAGCATTTAAAATGGACGGTTTAGGAAATGATTTTGTAATTATTGATAGAAGAAAAAATCCAGTTTCTGTCAGTAAAGAAAAAATTATTGAATTAGGAAAAAGAGATAACATTGGTTTTGATCAAATGATATTTATTGATGAATTAGATCATAAAAATCCTAATTATAATCCAATTACAATATTTAATTCCGATGGAGATGAAGTGACTGCTTGTGGAAATGGAAGCAGATGTGTTGCAAAAATTTTGTTTGATGAAAATAAAAAAGATGATGCTGTAATTGTTACTTCAAATAGAATTTTAGAAGCTCAAAGAGTTTCTGAAAATAGTATTAGACTTGTAATGGGTGAACCAATCTTTGATTGGAATAAAATTCCTTTATCAAAAAATATTGATCATAAAAAAATAAGTTTAAAAATAGATAGTATAGAGCTAAAAGAAGGTTTTGCATTAAATGTGGGTAATCCTCATATAGTTTTTTTTGTTGAAGATTGTTTTAAATATGACTTAAAAAAAATAGGACCATTAGTAGAATGCCATAAATTATTTCCTGAAAAGATTAATGTTACTTTTGCACAAAAAAAAGATTCTTCAAACATATTAGTAAATGTGTGGGAACGTGGTGCAGGATTGACTAAAGCATGCGGTACAGCAGCATGTGCAACAGCAGTAGTTGCTTTTGAAAAAGGCTATACAGGAAATAATACCAATATTCATTTTAAAGAAGGTTTTTTAAATATTGAATATAATGGATTAATTTCAATGACTGGTCCGGTTTCAGATATAAAAGAAATTAAAATAAAATTATAATGGGTATTTTTGAAAAATTTAAACTAGGTTTTAAAAAAAGTGCTGAAAATATTACTTCAGGGCTTAAAGAAATAATAATTAAAAAAGAAATAGATGATAAAACTCTAAATGAAATTGAAGAACTTTTAATTAGATCTGATGTTGGTGTAGAAGCTTCTTCTGAAATTAGAGAAATTATTTCACAAAAAAAAATTGATCCTAATCTTAATATTTTTGATGAAATAAATAAAATTTTAACTGAATACATTGTGGGTATAATGAAGCCTCTTGAAAAAAGAGATTTTTTCCATAATCATAATAAATTAAATATAGTTTTAATTTCAGGTGTTAATGGTGTTGGAAAAACAACAACAATCGGAAAAATTGGAAAAATCTTAAAAGAAAATGGTAGCAAAGTAGTTTTATCAGCTAGTGATACTTTTAGAGCTGCAGCGATCGATCAATTAGATAAATGGGCAAAAAAAATTAATGTTGAAATAATAAAATCTGAACCAGGTTCTGACCCAGCATCAGTTGCTTTTAAAGCAATACAACATGCAAAAGATAAAAGTTTAAATCAAGTAATAATTGATACAGCTGGAAGATTACAGAATAAAAAAAACTTAATGGATGAATACAAAAAAATTGCAAACGTTGCTAAAAAAATCGATGCCTCTGCTCCTCACCAAGTGGTTCTAATATTAGATGCAACTTCAGGCCAAAATATAATTAATCAAGTCGATGAATTTAACAAGATAATTCCATTAACAGGTTTGATTATGACAAAGTTGGATGGAACAGCAAAAGGAGGAATATTATTAGCATTGGCTAAGAAATATAAATTACCAATTATTGGACTTGGACTTGGAGAAAAGGAAGATGATTTTCAAATTTTTGATGCAAAAAAATTTGCAAAGGCATTCATTCAATAATAGTTACTCCAAACTTTCTAAAAAATTATTTATTTCATCTTTTAACCCAACATCAAATTCCATCATATGACCGTCTTTTTCCGTGAAATATTTAAATTTTGGCTCATTTGCTAGATTATAAAGTTCATTGCCCATATTAAATGGAACAAGTTTATCTTTTTTGCCGTGCATAATTAAAATAGGAAATTTTATATTTTTAATTTTATTTTTCGTTTCATATTTATCTTTAAGAAGTAATTTTACTGGAAAGATTGGATAAAATTTTTTACCCATTTCTATCATTGACGTAAAAGGAGACTCTAAAATTATCCCAGCAAATTTTTTATTTTGACCAATTTCTGTTGCTACTGCTGTGCCTAATGACTCTCCATATAAAATTATTTTTTCATTTGAAATCCCTTTTCTATTAAGCCACTTTAATGCACCCAAAGAATCTTGATATAAACCTTCTTCGCTAGGTTTGCCTGGATTTCCACTATATCCTCTCCAAGCAATTATTAAAAAATTAACATCTAAATTTCCCAATAAATTAAGTTTGTAAATTCTATTATCTAAGTTTGAAGCATTTCCATGGAAGAAAAGTATGGTTTTTTTTTCCAAACTTTTAAAATGATACCATCCTTTTAAATTCAAATTATCCGAGGTATCAAAACTAATAGTTTCGAATTTATGGATTAATCCGTCACCACTAATGTCTTTTGTAAAAGTTGGAGGTGATAAAGGATAATATAAAAGTTTTCTTTGATAAAAATAAACAACTATTACTGAAATAAAGTATAAAAATAATATTGCTAATATAATACTTTTAATGTTTATCAAAAAATGACTCGTACACCATCATTACAATTGCGAGACCCATTAATATATAAACAGGCAAAACATCAACGAAACCTATCATCATTGATCTTGTTAATGTTGTAGCAAGACCAATTAAAAAAAATGATGCAAAAGATAATGCTATTAAAGTGGTAATTTTATGCATAATGTTTTTTACTTTCTTTTTCTAGCCAGTTGGCAATGCCTAAAAACCTAAGGTCATCATATTTATCGCCAATTAACTGAACACCTAATGGTAAATTATTTTCTCCTTGAAGTAAAGGAAGTGAAATACTTGGTACACCCATATAAGACCAAACTTTATTAAAGTCTGCACTTCCAGTACTTTTTAGTCCTTTGTCAGCAACTCCAGTACTACAAGGTGATAAAACGCCATGATAGTCTTCAAAAACTTCTTTATATGACTCATAACTTCTCTGCATAAAATCTATGGCTTCAGCATAATCTTTTGCAGAATATTTCAATCCTCTGGAAATAGCAGCTTGCATTTCTTTTGAAAGTTTATTTTTTGATTTTTTATAATAATCTTGAAAATTATTTGATAAATCAGTTTCATGAATAATTTGGTGGTATTTATTAATATCCTTAAAATATGAAGGTGTATCAAATACTTCTATATTTTTTTTAAATGTTTTAATAAAGAATTCAAAAGACTCTCTTGATTTTTTATCTACCTTTTTCCAACTATCAGTTTTATAAAAAATAAATTTTGGATCGAATAAAGGTTTTTTTTTACAATACTCCATTATATCTTCTGTGGAATAATGTATAGTTGCTGCATCATAAGAATCTTTTTTAATCAAAACTTTTGCTAATAATGCAACATCTTCAACAGTTTTTCCAAATACTCCAATATGATCAAGTCTGTAAGAAGTTCTTAAAACTCCATTTCTAGATATTAATCCGTAAGAAGGTTTGTAACCAACTACTCCACAGTAAGATGCTGGTCTTATAACTGAGCCACCAGTTTGGGATCCGATCGACAAAGGAGCCATGTGTGCTGCGATAGCAGCGGCTGATCCGCTAGATGATCCACCTGGTGTTCTTGAATAATCGTGCGGATTTTTTGTTAATGGTGGGCCTAAAAAAGCAAGTTCTGAAGTTGCAGTTTTTCCCATAATAATAGCACCCTCAGATTTTAACAAATCTACTATCTCTGCTTCTTGGGATTTAGCACCTTTTCTCAGGACGGTTCCACATTCTGTAGGCATGTCGTGAGTTCCAATAATATCTTTTAAAGCTATAGGAATGCCATGCAAAACTCCTAAGGACTTACCGCTCTTTCTATAATTGTCAGCCTCTTCTGCTTTTTCTAACAAGATTTTCTTATCAAAATAAGCCCAAGCTTTAACATCTTTTTCAAATTTGTTTATTCTTTCAATATATAGCTTGCATAACTCTACTGAAGAGATTTTTCCTTCTTTTATCTTTTTTGCAATTTGATTAACAGTAAATGAAAATATCTCAGCCATAAATTTAAAAACTAATTTGCAAATAAAGTTTCAGGCAACCAAAGTGCTATGCCTGGGAATAAATACATTAAAAACATTGCAAATATAACAATCAATAAAAATGGCATAATTCCTCTAAAAATATCCATCAGTTCAACGTTTTTACTTTGTACTCCTTTTAGGTAATATGCAGACATCGCCATTGGTGGAGTTAAAAAAGATGTTTGTAAATTTAATGCTATAAGCATTGCAAAAAAATATGGATTAACTCCAAAAAAATCTACAAGAGGTAAAAATATAGGTACGAAAATTATTAAAATTTCTGTCCATTCTAGTGGCCAACCTAACAAGAAAATAATTATTTGAGTTAAAACCAAAAACTGCCAAGGTTGAAGGTTCATCGATTTAAAAAAATGCTCAAATACTTCATGTCCTCCTAAATATGAAAAAACTGAAGCAAATGTCCAAGAGCCAACAAAAAGCCACATGATCATAGCGCTTGTTTTCGCTGTTAAAAAAACTGACTCCTTAAAATTTTTCCATTTTAACGTTTTATAAAAAATTGAGAGAACTAATGAACCAAAAGCACCTACTGCTGCTGCTTCGGCTGGGGTTGCTAAACCAGCTAAAATAGTTCCAAGCACTAAAATAATAAGAGAAAACAAAGGTAAAAATGATACCGCAACTTCTTTTAGTATTTCTGCTCTAGGTGGAATATCTTCTGCTCTTGGTTTTGGTGCGATTGATGGATTTAAATATGCTCTTGTCACTGCATAAATTATGTACAAACCAGCTAGCATTAAACCAGGGAAAATAGCAGCTGCAAATAATCTTAAGGGAGATAGCTGTGCTATAACTGCATAAACTATAAGCATAATACTTGGTGGAATTAAAATTCCAAGACATCCTCCTGAACAGATTACCCCCGATGCAAATTTTTTATCGTATCCAGCTTTTATCATTGCTGGCCAAGCTAATAGACCCATCAATGTAACAACAGCACCAATTATACCTGTCGCTGTGGAAAAAAGGGCACATGTTACTAATGCAGCTACCGCCATTGATGCTGGTAATTTATGTGAAGCAAGTCTTATCGCAAAAAATAACCTTGATACTATTCCAGCTCTTTCAACCAAGTAACCCATAAATAAAAATAAGGGGACTGCTGTTAATACATTATTATCCATTATTGTGTAAGTATTTGAAACCAATAGAGAGAAAATCCTATTGTCAAATATATGTTCCATTTGAGCTGGATCGTAGTAAGCGAAATATCCAAAACCAATTCCCATAGCCAATAAGGTAAAAGCTATTGGAAAACCTAATAGAACTGCAAATAAAAAGAGTCCCATCATGAAAATAGCAATTTCGGGATTCGTTAAACTAAATAACATCTACTTCATCCTCTTTCTGAGATGTTCTCATTAAAATTTTTTCTGTTTCTTCTGCACTAACCATTCTCGCTGGCCAATGACCCGTTTGAATACAAATAATAGATCTAAATACTTCACTAATTCCTTGAATTACAAGTAGAGCGCCTGATAATGGGATAAGAGATTTTGCCATATAAATTTGAATTTGAGCAGGACTATTCCAACTTGTTTCTTTAATTTTCCAGGCCAATGCAGCATAATCATAACCATAAATAGCAAGAGCAATTACACCAGGGAAAAAAAATAAAAAATATAAAATTAAGTCAATCCAACCCTGAACTCTTGTTGGAAAAAGTCTGTAAATAACATCTCCTCTTACATGAGCTTCTGTTGATAAAGTATAAGCTCCAGCCATCATAAAGATAGCTCCGTACATTTGTAAACTAAAATCAAAATTCCACAAAGTTGGACTGTTAAAAGCATATGCCATTACAACTTCATAACAAGTTCCTCCCATTAAAATTACAATACACCAAGAAAAAGCTTTTCCCATGGAAGTACTCAGATTGTCAGCAAATTTTATATAGGAACGCATCATAATATTTTATGTTAAATCATCTACATATCATACAAAAAAAAAGGGGACCAGTGGTCCCCTCTTTTAAGATTTGAATATTATTTAGATTTTAACTTTCCCTAAAGGTCCAAACTCATTTTCATATGCTAGTCTGTAATTAGGCTGATTCATCAGCAAGTACTTCATTACTCTCTTAGCGTATGTTTTTTGAGAATCTACGATTTTCTTAAAGAAAGCATCCTTCGCAACAAAATCTCCGATAACTTTATCCCAACCTTTTAATTGTTGAGCTAAAATTTCATCTGAAGTTTGATAAACATTAACTTTATGTTCATTCATTAATTTAGATAAGTCAGCTGAATATCTAACTAATGCTTTGAAATAGTTATCTGTATTTGCAGCATAAGCAGCATTTTTTAAAATAGCTTGATGTGCTGGTGACAGATTATTTAATGTTTTGTTGTTAATTGGTATTTCAAACATCTCTTGAGATTGGTGAAAGCTTCCTAAGTGATAGTGCTTAGAAACATCTTGCATACCAAACTGAGAGTCTGAAGTTGGGTTATTAAACTCAGCAGCTTCAATTAAACCAGTTTTCATAGCTGGTTGAATTTCACCACCAGGTAATTGTCTAACTACCATTCCCATTGCTGTAAGAACGTTAGTTGCAAGACCAACTGTTCTATACTTCATACCTTTAACATCAGATACTTTCGTTACATTTTTCTTAAACCATCCAAAAGGTTGTGCTGGCATAGGCATATGAAAGTAACCTGTATAGTCGAAACCAACTTTTTTAATAGTTTCTTCATATAGCGCTCTTCCTCCACCGTATTCCATCCATCCCATAACTTCTTGAGATGACATACCATATGATGGTCCAGTTCCAAATAAAGATGCAGCTGGATTTTTTCCATACCAGTAAGCTGTTACCCAGTGACCCATGTCAACTACTCCAGAACTAACTGCTTGACCAATTTCTTTAGTCTTAACAATTGCTCCTACAGGCTGAAGATCGATTTTTAATGATCCTCCTGACATGTCGCTAACCATTTTTGCATAGTCTCCTGCCATTTCAAAAAAGATGTTAGCACCACTTGGCCAAGCAGCTTGCATTTTAAGTGTTTGAGCTGCGTTAGCATTTATATATGGCATTGCTACCGCTGCTGCACCTGTTGCTGCTGCAACCTTAAAGAACTTTCGTCTTGAAGGTACTTTCCCCTTCAACGATTTTTTTTCTTTAATCATTATTATTTCTCCTCGTTTTAGTTAATTAACTGCAATTATTTAAGCATAGATTCTGATTAGAGTCTTGATAAAAAATTATGAAATTTTAAGAAAAATATTATTTTTTACAATCTAGAATTGTATTATTTAAGATAATTTAATCTATTTCGTTTATCACCAAAACTTTCTCTGGATCAAATACCTCTACTTTAATACTAGAATACCAATTTGAAACATCCTCAATATCCTTATCTGTTAACATTTGAGCAATCATTGACATTTGTGGATGTTGAATTTTATTATTTTTATATTCCTTTAATTTTACAATTAAATAATCTTTATTTTGACCTGATATATTGGGAACTAATGGAGAATTTCCTCCAGAGGCAGCTGTACCACTCAATCCATGACAAGCTGAACAAATTTGAGCCGCTTTTAATTTTCCAGCCTTTAAAGACTCGGAAAGGTTGGCCTCGTTTGATGCATCTATTTCTCCAGCTAATGCAGAAGAAAATATATAAAAAGTTACTAATAAAATAATCTTTATTAATTTCATTAATTCATTCGAGTGTGACTAATAATGTTAAAAGCTTCTCTCAGTTTAGCTTCGCCTTTTTTTAAATTGCCTGCATCACATAATGCAATGCCTTCATCTTTTAAAGCTTTGATTTTTTTTAATTTTTGTTCAGTATATTGGTACTGTTTTTTTCCATAAGCTCTTTCTGATTCTTTCCATATTGATTTAGCTAGATATTTGCACATGTATTCTGAAGAATTTAAATATGTCTGATACTCTGCCTCAGTCATACATTTGCTCTCTCTTATTTGCTTAAATGTTCCATCCTCCATCCATTTTGCAAATCCGCTACATATTTTAGTGTCACCAGTTGATGCATTCGCAACAACAGATGAAAATAGCAAAAATAAAACTGCTAATAAAATTTTTCTCATTTTCATCCTTTCTAATATTTTTAGAGTTAAAAAAAGGGACCGACTTTAATCGGTCCCTAAATTTAATTTTTTTAATTATCCTTCGTATGTAATTCTATAAATTACTCCAGCTTTATCATCTGAAACTAATATAGAACCGTCGAAGTATTGTTGAACGTCTACTGGTCTACCTAAATAAGTACCCATTTCAGTCATCCATCCTTCAGCAAAAGGCTCCATCTTTTTAGCATTGCCCTTACCATCAAGATAAGTAACCATTACTCTTGCACCTCTAGGCTTTACAGCATTCCATGATCCATGCTGTGCACTAAAGATAGCATTATGGTATTTTTTAGGGAACATTTTTCCAGTATAGAACATCATTCCAAGGTCAGCAGCATGTGCAATCGTCTCAACTTGAGGTTTGCAATAATTGTCTGAATATGCTTTTGGAATTGTCTTACCTTTATATTCACCTGTTCTTACATCGCCACCGCCAGTATATGGGTGTCCATACCAAACTTTTGGACCTAGTCCGCAAGCTTTGTTTAGCTCTCCTGGAGGAGTTTCATCTCCCATTCCATCTACTTGGTTATCAGTGAACCATAAAGAACCATCTTTTGGATTGAACGCATGGCCTACTGAGTTTCTTATACCAATTCCAACAACTTCTCTATTTAATTTTCCAGGGAATCTGTTGAATCGTATCATTCCACCTATACCTACTTGATCGTACATTGGATATTTATCAGCTGGTGCTACGTTAAATGGTTGCCCCATACTTACATAAAGTTTGTTATCTTTTGGATTAATTGCGCAAACTCTTGCAGAGTGGTTATAAGACTCTTCTTCAGGTGGAATTAATTCACCTTGAGCTATAATCGGGATAGCTACTGTGTCTGGACTTTCCATAAAAAACTCTGCTGCTGGAAACCATAATACTCTGTTTCTTTCAGCAACATATAAATGTCCGTCAGTGCTAAAACATACACCATTAGGAATATCAAAATTAACCGCTGGGCTAAATTGTTCCACAGTGTCTGCTACATCATCCATATCTCTATCAGTTGCTTGCCAAACTTTATCTTTTCTAGTTCCAATCCAAACAGTTGTTTTATTTCTTGCAACTGCCATATGTCTTGCATCAGGAACTCTTGCAAACAAGCTTATTTTAAACCCAGCAGGCATCTTAATTTTTGGTAATATATTATTTCTTATATTATCCATGTATTTGCCATCTTGGGGTACTACTATACCTGCTGCTGTGCCTGTGCTTTTAAAGCTACTAAGCTTATCAATATTCTTATTTCTATCGTCAGCAAATGAAATTGATGACCAAAGAGATATTAATAGCAACGAAGTAATTATAGATATTAGTCTTCTCATTTTTGTCTCCTCTCTAAGTTACTTTATTGTCGCAGATTTAATTATAGAATGTCTCTGCAATCAAGTTTTCTTTTATATTGAGAATCTTAATGATGTTGAAATATTTACAATTTAAAGTTGTATAATATTTAATTAATTAACCTTATTTTTACAACTTCCTGTTTTGAAAAACTCATCCAAGTTATCTACCGCCAGATTTGCCATTGCGGTTCTTGTTTCTTTGGTAGCACTTCCTAAATGAGGTAGAATGAACGCACTTTTATGTTTTAAATATCCAGAATTTAAATTTGGTTCACCTTTGTAAACATCTAAACCAACTGCATAAACTTTTCTTCTATCAAGCGCTTCAATTAATGCTTCATCCTCTACAATATCGCCTCTTGCAACGTTTGTTACTACTGCTCCTTTTGGCAAATATTCAATCGTCTCTTTATTAATTAAATTTATTGTTTCCTTTGATGCTGGGCAGCATACTGATAAAACATCTGAAACAGATAGTAAACTTTTAAGATTTTCATGATATGTAGCTCCCTGTTCTTTTTCTGAATCTAACTTTGAACGATTGTGATAATGAATTATCATACCAAGTGATTTTGCAATTTTAGCAATCTTTTGACCAATTCTTCCCATTCCTAGAATTCCTAGTCTTGAACCTGTTAATTGTTTTCCTATTAAATAGTCCGCGGACCATTTCCAGTTAGAATCTTTAGCACTTTGAATTCCTTCTGCAGCTCTTCTACATGCTCCTAAAATTAATAAAATTCCAATCTCTGCCGTTGCATCAGTTAAAACATCAGGTGTGTTTGTTACTGTAATATTTCTTTTTTTAGCTGCTTCCAAATCTATATTTCCAAATCCCACTGCAAAGTTTGATAATATTTTTACACTATCAGATAATTTATTAATTGTTTCAGCATCCATTTTATCTGTCAAAGATGTTAAAATTCCATCGCATCCTTTGCTCATTTCAATTACTTTTGATTGAGAATATAATTCATCATTATCATTAAAATTTGCTTCAAAAATTTTAGAAGCTTTTTCTTCACAAGCTTTAAGTAATCTTCTAGTAATTAAGATTTTTTTCATCCTTATGATTAATTTAAATCAAAAATTTTACCTGGATTCATTATATTATTTGGATCCATAGTTCTTTTAATTGATTTCATAAGAGGAATATTATCAGGATGTTCATCTAGAAGGTATTCTTTTTTATGCAGTCCTACACCATGTTCACCAGTAATTGTTCCATTTAATTCTAATGCTTTTTTAATTAATAAATCGTTAAATTCTCTTATTTTTTTGTACATTTCTTTTTTTGCTGGATCAAAAGGTAAAACTACATGAAAATTCCCATCCCCTAAATGACCTACCATTGGAGCTCTAAGTCCAAATTTTTTTGCTTGTTCTTCCGCAAAATTTACACACTCGGTTATGTTCGAGATAGGAACACATACATCAGTTGAATAAACTCTTCCATTATTTATCAAAGCTTTCACTGAATAGTATACATCCCATCTTGCTTTCCAAAGTTTATTTCTATCCTCTAAATCTTTTGCCCACTTAAAAGAACTGCCATGATTATCTTTTGATATTTCCTCTACAATTTTAATATTCTCATTATTAGATGACTCGGATCCATGAAATTCAAAAAATAATGTCGGTACTGCCTGAATATCTTTTAGCTTAGAATAATTTATACTAATCCCCATTTGATCTTTATTAAGCATCTCAATTCTTGCTATGGGAACGCCATATTGAATAACTTGTTGGGCAGTTTGAACTGCATTTTCAAGAGTGGGGAAATGACATACGGCACTCATTATACTTTCTGGTATAGGAGACAATCTTAAATGAACTTCAGTTATTATACCTAATGTACCTTCTGATCCAATAAATAGGTTCGTTAAATTATAACCTGCTGAAGTTTTTTTAGTTCTGCTGCCTGTATTTATAATATCACCATTAGGCAAAACTACTGTGAGACCTGTGATTACAGTTTTCATGGTACCATATTTTACAGCCATTGTTCCTGAAGCTGAAGTTGAAGCCATACCACCAATTGCAGCATTCGCACCAGGATCAATTGGGAAAAAAACACCATCCTCTCTTAAATAATCATTTAGTTGTTCTTTTGTGACACAAGCCTGAACTCTGCAGTCGAAATCTTCGGCATTTACACTTAATACTTTATTCATTTTTTCAAGTGAAATTGTTATTCCATTTTCAATTCCAACAACATTTCCTTCTAAAGATGTGCCTGTACCATATGGTACTACTGGAATCTTATGCTCATTACATAATTTTAAAATTTTTGAAACCTCTTCGTTAGTCTCTGGAAAAACTACTGCTTCGGATAATACTGGATCATACGTATCTTCTCCTCTTGCATAATTTGCTCGAGTAGACTCTGACTGAGAAAATCTACTATTCAAAATCTTTTTTAACTCATCTTGAAGTACTTCATTCATATTTAAATATTATAGAATTATATAAAGAAAAATAAACTTAAAACTAACCAAGCATTTTCTTTATATTTTCTAGGGCTTGAGAGATATTATCCCTAGAAGCAGCAAAACTAAACCTTACATAATCCTTGGAGGTTTTACCAAAAGCAGTTCCTGGAACTATAGCAACTCCAGCTTCATGCATGGCTTTTTTACAAAATTCATTACCATTCATTCCAGTTCCAATTACTCTAGGAAACGCATAAAAAGCTCCCCCTGGCAAGCTACATTCGATACCTGGTAATTCGTTTAATCCTTTATGGATTAAATTTCTTCTTTGTGTAAATTTTTCCATCATTTCATGGATAGGATCATCTGGGCCATCTAATGCTGCTATTCCTGCAAATTGTGCTGCTGCATTTACACATGAAACACTATTAATTAAAAGTTTATTAACATGCTCAACTAAGTTTTTTGGCCAAAAACTCCATCCTAATCTCCATCCGGTCATAGCATAAGCCTTACTCCATCCATCTAAGACTATTAATCTTTCTCTTAATTCTGGATAATTGAAAAATGTTGGCATTTCTTTGTCATCAAAAATTTGTCTACTATAAATTTCATCACTTAATATAGTTACATGTGGATGTTTTTTTAAACCTTCAGCTAAAACATCAATATCAGCTTTTTCTACAAAACTTCCTGTAGGATTATTTGGATTAATTAATATCAACAAACGGGTTTTGTCAGTTATCAAAGATAGTATTTTTTCAGGATTAAATTTTAAATCCTTATCTTCAGTTAAATCGTAAGGAACTGGCGTTGAACCAGTATAATTAATCATAGATTCATAGATTGGAAAAGCTGGTGTTGGATGAATTATTTCTGCTCCTGGTTCTCCATAACATTGTATAGCATAATGCATTGTAGGTTTTCCGCCAGGCATTATTAATATTCTTTCATGGTCTATATCTACATTATAAAGTTTTTTAATTTTTCTTGTTACGGCTTGTCTACACTCAGGAATTCCATTGGACATTACGTATCCATGATGACCATCGTCTAATGCTTTTTTAGCTGCTTCAACAACATGCTTAGGAGTTTTAAAATCTGGTTGTCCTAAACCTAAATGTATCATTCGTTTTCCCTGTGCTTCTAATTTTTTTGCTTCTGCTAGTACAGTAAATGCTGACTCGGTTCCTAATCTATCTAAACTTTTTGCTAGTTTCATTTATTTGAACCTTTCTATTTTCTATAAATTAATTTTGAATTATTTAATTCACCTAAATTTTTACAACCCATTAAAACCATATTTCTATTAATTTCATCATGCATATTTTGTAATAAATGTTCAACACCTTGTTGACCACCTGCGGCCAAAGAGAACAGAAACATTTTTCCAAAACTACAAGCTCTAGCTCCGGCAGCCAAAGCTTTTAAAACATGAGTTCCTCTTCTTACACCTCCATCTAAGATTATCTCTAACTTATCACCTACAGCATCAGAAATTGCTTTTATTTGATCAAATGGAGATCTGGAACCATCTAATTGACGGCCTCCATGATTTGAAATCATTATTGCTGTACATCCAATATCTATTGCTTTTCTTGCATCATCAACCGACATAACTCCCTTAAGAGCAAATGGACCATTCCATTTTTTTGCACAATATTCTGCATCCTTCCAGCCCATAGCAGGATCATACTGTTCATTAATATATTCAATTACTGACTTAGATATATTTGTCCCTTTATCTGTTTTTTTTTTAACATTTGAAAGTTCAAATCTTTTACCAGTTAGATAGTTAAACACCCAAGCTGGTCGCATTGCAAAACTTATTAGACTTTGAAGAGTAAGTTTTGGTGGAGTAGTAAATCCTGTTCTATGATCTTTTTCTCTATTACCTGCAACTAAAGTATCTACAGTTAAACACATCGCATCAAAACCAGATATTCTGGATCTTTCTATTAAATCGTCAGAAATTGATCTATCTTTATGAACATAAAGCTGAAATAATTTTGGACCACTTGAAATATTTGCCACTTCTTCAATAGTATTATTTCCCATAGACGACATACTATAAAAAGTATTAAACTTTTCAGCAGCTCTTGCTGATGCTTTGTCTCCATCTGGATGGTATAATCTCTGCATTGCTGCAGGAGAAAGAAAGATTGGTATATCAATCTTCCTACCAAATAAAGTAGTTGATAAATCAGGCTTACCAACGCTAGCCAAAATATTTGGAACTAGATCACAATCATTGAATGAGTCTGTATTTCTTCTTAAAGTTGACTCATCATCTGCTCCACCATCAATGTAATGAAATATTGGTGAGGGTAATTTTTTTTTCGCTAATTTTCTGAAGTCTTCAAAGTTATGGCAATTTTTTAAATTCACTATCTTCTGAATCTTAAATTGTTTCTATTCAAGTCACTTATCTTAGTACATCCCATTAATTTCATATCCCTAACTAATTCTTCCTTATACTTTTCTAAAGCTCTCTCAACACCTGCTTGTCCTCCAGCAGCTAAAGCATAAAGATATAATCTTCCACCAGAGCAAGCTTTAGCACCCAGGGATAATGCTTTGAGCATGTGAGTTCCTCTATGGATTCCACCTTCACAAATAACATCTAATTTATCACCTACAGCATCAACAATTTCTGCAAGTTGATCAAAAGGTGATCTTGATCCATCAAGTTGTCTTCCACCATGATTTGAAACCATTATGCCTGTGCATCCAATATCAACAGCTCTTTTAGCATCTTCAACACTCATCACCCCTTTTAGAGCAAAATGTCCACCCCACTGGGAACAAAGTTTTTCAGCATCTTTCCAATTCATAGATTGATCAAGCATAGTAGAAAAATAATTTCCAATCGAAGAGTTAGTGCTCGTACCTTCTTTCACAAAATCTTGGAGATGAGGTAATTCAAACTTACCTTTTGTTAAATAGTTTATTCCCCACATTGGCTTTGTGGCAAAACTAAATAAACTTGCTAATGTGAGTTTAGGTGGCGATGTAAAACCAGTATGTAGATCTCTTTCACGGTTTCCACCAGTAATAGTATCGACTGTTAAAGCCATTACATCAAATTTTGCTGCTTTAGCTCTTTCTAAGCACGAGTCATTTAAACCTCTGTCTTTATGAAAATAAAACTGAAACATCTTTGGAGTGTCAATCATTGAAGATATTTCTTCTACACTCACAGTAGCCAAAGCTGAAACACCAAACATGGTATTAAATTTTTGTGCTGCTTTTCCAACTGCTCTTTCACCATCATAGTGAAAAAGCCTTTGTAGGGCTGTTGGCGATAAGTAAAAAGGTAAATCTAATTTTTTTCCAAATATTGTAGTTGATAAATCAACATTCTCAACCCCTCTTAAAACATTAGGAACTAAATCAACATCGTCGAATGCACTTGTGTTTCTTTTGTAAGTAATTTCATCATCTGCTCCACCATCAATATAATGAAAAATAGGAGATGGTAATTTTTTTTTTGCTAGTTTTCTAAAATCATTAAAATTATGACAGTTTTTTAATTTCACAACTTTATTATTAAAATTTTTTTAAAAGATTAAACATATAACTGTTTGCACCTGGATTATCTTTTCCTAAACTAGCATTAGATATATGATTGTAAGAAAGACCCATTTGAGTATTGGACATTAAGTCATAAGAAACTTGGAGTTCACTTTTAAATTCCAACATATGTCCTAAATCTTTTCCATCTCCTTCATGGTAAAGTCCTGGTGTAAAACTAGGAGTTAAATTTAATTTTCCAACATTATATTGAGCCTGAATACCAGTATAAATATAAGCAGCACTATCTGCAGTAACAAACAAACCACTTATTGGGGATATCGTTCCTAAAAAACTTTGTCTAAATAGATCTTCATTTTGATGTTGAATACCTACAATTGTAGAATTTTTTTTATCATGACTAAAATCAAATACACCTGTAAAAAAATTAAATTCTTGGTTTTTTTCTCCAAATTCAGATTTTTTTTCCTCAGCCCTTATACTAAAGCTAGTCTGAAATAAGAAAGTTACTACAAATATAGT
>CACANS010000011.1 GCA_902533945.1 uncultured Pelagibacteraceae bacterium
ATAAAAATGTTAAAATTTCTGATATAAGAGCTTCTATCAATAAATTAAAACTTGGCGACGTTTCTGTTAAACAATTTGGAAATACAACAGATTATTTGATAAAATTTGAAAAAAAGATAGATAAATCTTACCCTTTAGAAGAAATAAAAAAAAGATATTAAAAAAGTTATAGTAGATGAATTGGACTTTAGACGTATAGAAAATGTAGGCCCAAAAGTGAGCTCAGAACTTTTAAAGTCTAGTCTAGTTGCTATTTCTTTATCTTTAGCAGCTATGTTAATTTATGTATGGATTAGATTTGAATGGCAATTTAGCTTGGGTGCAATTTTAGCTCTATTTCATGATGTCATTTTGACCCTTGGTATTTTTTCTTTATTTTCAATTGAAGTAAATCTTTCAATAGTTGCAGCTGTTCTGACTATAGTTGGTTATTCAATGAACGATACTGTTGTAATATACGATAGAGTAAGAGAAAACTTAAAAAAATTACCTGATGTTAAAATATTTGAATTAACCAATATTTCTATCAACGAAACTTTATCAAGAACTATTATTACTTCTGCAACAACACTATTAGCATTATTTTCAATTTTTATATTTGGTGGTGAGATTTTAAAAGGATTTTCTCTAGCTATGATCTTGGGTGTAATTTTTGGTACTTATTCATCTATTTATATAGCTAATCCAATATTAGTTTATTTAAGAGTTTCTTTAAAGACAGTGTCAAAAGATGAAAATGAAAATTAATATAAGTTTTGTGCCGCTACCATAGACAACAACATTGGCAGTGAAAGCAATGTATTGGTTCTAGAAAAAAGCATTGCTGTTTTTGCAGATTGAGCTTTTTTTTCTGCATCACATTCAACAATACCCAAAGCTCTTTTTTGATTTGGCCATATTACAAACCAAACATTAAAAGCCATTATTATTCCTAACCACATTCCAATTCCAATAGCAGTATTTCTGCCGCCCCCAGATCCTATACCTAATGTCATGGCACTATGTACATACCCATTAATGGTAGCAAGTATTAACCCTGAAATAATAGTAAAAACTGCAGCCCATCTAAACCAAAATAGAGCTGATGGTGCTATTACTTTTCCTATAGCAGGTTTTTGTTCATCTGGTATTTTTGCCATATTAGGTATTTGAACAAAGTTAAAATACCACAAAAGACCAATCCACATTATTCCTACCACAACATGTATATATCTAAATATCCAGCTCCAGAAAGATCTGTCAAAATCAAAACCTCCATTCGAGAAAAAAAGTCCAATAAATAGAATGATAGAAAGAGCTAGTGATAAATGAACTGTTTTAGATAAGGATTGTAGAATTTTTACCATTAACTTAATCATACCTTAAATTAACCCAAATATTAAGCAGTTTTTTTATATTTTGAATTTAAAAAATTCTTTAAAAACTTTCCTGTATAACTCTTATCAATTTTACATATATCTTCAGGTTTTCCTTGAGCAATTATTTCACCCCCATTAATTCCACCTTCTGGACCCATATCAATGATATGATCAGCAGTTTTTATTACATCTAGATTGTGTTCAATAACAACTACACTATTTCCAGTTGCGACAAATGTGTGCAATATTTCAAGCAATTTTTTTATGTCATGTTGATGTAATCCTGTAGTTGGTTCATCTAAAATATACATAGTTCTACCAGTTGATCTTTTAGATAATTCTTTTGCTAACTTTATTCTTTGTGCTTCTCCACCTGAAAGTGTCGTAGCTTGTTGACCAATTTTTATATAACCCAGACCTACTTTTTTTAATGTTAATAGTTTTGATCTAATATTTGAAATATTTTCAAAAAAATCACAACCTTCATCAACTGTCATATTAAGAATATCAGCAATACTTTTATCTTTGAATTTAATTTCCAAAGTTTCTCTGTTGTACCTACTACCCTTACATTCATCACATGTTATGTAAACGTCTGGTAAAAAGTGCATTTCATATGTAATAACCCCATCTCCTTCACAAGCTTCGCATCTTCCACCTTTCACATTAAAAGAAAATCTTCCTGGTTTATAACCTCTACTTTTTGATTCAGGTAAATTTGTAAACCAATCTCTTATAGGTCCGAATGCAGCTGTATATGTAGCAGGATTAGATCGAGGCGTTCTACCAATTGGCGACTGATCAATATCAATAATTTTATCAATAAGTTCTATATTTTTAAATCCTCTAAATGGTTTAGGAATTTTTCTAGATTTATTATTATTTAAAGTAAGATTAAGAGCATTATATAAAGTTTGTAGTATTAATGTTGATTTACCACTTCCAGATACACCAGTTACACATGTAAATGTTCCAAGTGGGATTTTTAAATCAACATTTTTTAAATTATTACCTGAAGCTCCAGTAATTTCTAAATACCTTCCATTTTTTGCAATTTTACGATTTTTTGGTAATGGTATAAATTTTTTATTTGATAAATACTGTCCTGTAATACTTAAATTATTATTTATAATATCTTGTAGAGTACCTTGAACCACTACTTCACCACCATTATTTCCAGCTTCTGGTCCCAAATCAACTATATGATCAGCATTTTCCATTGTCTCAGTATCGTGTTCAACAACAATTACTGTATTTCCTAAATCTCTTAATCTTTTTAATGCATTTATTAATTTTATATTGTCTTTCTGATGTAGACCAATAGATGGTTCATCTAAAACATAAAGAACACCAGTTAAACCAGAACCAATTTGTGAGGCTAACCTTATTCTTTGTGACTCACCACCTGATAAAGTTCCAGACTCTCTTGATAAGGTTAAGTAGTCTAGACCCACATTTAGCAAAAAGGATAATCTTTCATTAATCTCTTTTAATATATGTTGAGCTATTTTAAGATCTTTTTCGTTTAAATTAAAATTTAATTGCTCAAACCATTTTTGTGCTTCATTTATTGAAAGTTCTGTTGTTTGACTAATATTTTTTTGATTAATTTTTACACATAAAGCTTCTTCCTTTAAACGTAATCCTTTACATACGTCACATTTGGTATCTGATTGATATTGTGAAATTTCTTCTCTTTTCCAATCACTATCAGTTTCTAAATATCTTCTTTCAAGATTATTAACGACTCCTTCAAATGCTTTTTTATAAGAGTATTTTTCATATCCATCATCATATGCAAACTTTATTTCTTCATCATCTGAACCATATAAAATTATATCTTTTATTTTTTTTGGCAGCTTGTTCCATTTTTCAGATAGGGAAAATCGATAATGTTTAGCTAATGATGCCAAGGTCTGCGCATAATATAATGAACCAGATTTTGACCATGGTTCTATTGCACCATCTTCCAAACTTTTTTTTTCATTTGGTACAACAAGCTTTGGATCAACATTCAGTTTAACTCCTATTCCTTCACATTCTTCGCATGCGCCGTAAGGACTGTTAAAAGAAAATAGTCTAGGTTCTATTTCTTCGATTGTAAATCCACTTTCGGGACAAGCAAATTTTGAAGAAAGTAATAATTTTTCTGTTTTTCTATATTTTTTTGGTAAAGTTTCATTTTCATATTCAACAATAATTAGTCCATTTGCTATGTTTAAAGATGTTTCTACACTTTCAGCTAATCTGTTACCTAAGGATGAATTTATAACAATTCTATCAACCAATATTGATATGTCATGTTTAACTTTTTTATTTAACTCAGGAACGTTATCTATATCATAAATTGTTCCATCAATCTTAATTTTTCTAAAACCTCTTTTTTTATAATTTAAAATATCTTTTTTGTATTCACCTTTTCTACCTCTTACTACTGGAGCATATAAAAATATTGTAGATTTTTTTGGAAGTGTTTTAATTTTATCAACTATTTGTGTTACCGTTTGAGATTGAATAGGTTTTCCTGTAAATGGAGAGTAGGGCACACCAATTCTTGCATATAGAACTCTTAAATAATCATAAATTTCAGTAACTGTTGCAACGGTAGATCGAGGATTTTTTGATGTATTTTTTTGTTCAATTGAAATTGCAGGACTTAATCCTTCAATTAATTCAACATTAGGTTTCTTCATCTTATCGAGAAATTGTCTTGCATATGCTGATAAACTTTCGACATATCTTCTCTGTCCTTCAGCATATATTGTATCGAATGCTAATGACGATTTTCCTGATCCTGATAGACCAGTTATTACAATAAATTTCTCTTTTGGTATATCAATAGATATATTCTTTAAATTGTGTTCTTTTGCACCCTTTATAACTATCTTTTTTAGCATAAAAATATGTTGCTTTATTTTATAAAATTTATATTCAATCAGTTTTGTGATATATTAATTAAATAAAAATACTATGGCAGGAAGTTTAAATAAAGTCTTATTAATAGGCCGTTTAGGCGCAGACCCAGATATAAAACAAATGGTTAACGGAAAAAGTGTTGCCAGGCTAAGTTTAGCAACCAGTCAATCATGGAAAGACAAAAGTACAGGAGAAAGAAAAGAGAAAACGGAGTGGCACCGTGTAGTTGTATTTAATGAAGGCTTAGTTAATGTTGTTCAGCAATATCTTAAAAAAGGCGCTCAAATATATGTAGAGGGACAACTTTCCACAAGAAAATGGAAAGATGAACAATCTGGACAAGACAAGTATTCAACAGAAATACTCATTCAAGGTTATAATTCCTCATTAACAATGCTAGGGGGAAAATCAACTGGCGATTTATCAAGTAATAATAATAAAAAAACTAGCGAAAACATATCACAAGATGTTAGTGAATTAGACGACGATATTCCATTTTAACAAATATGGATAAAAATCAAATTAACGAAAAGAATATTAAACCCATTGTTTTGTATGATGAAATAAGTTCATCATATTTATCTTATGCGATGAGTGTAATTGTTAGTAGAGCATTACCTGATGTTAGAGATGGATTAAAACCAGTGCATAGAAGAATTTTATATGCGATGCACAAAGGTGGATATGATTGGAACAAGCATTTCAGAAAATCGTCAAGAATTGTTGGAGATGTTATGGGTAAATATCATCCACATGGTGATCAAGCGATATATGATGCATTAGTTAGAATGGTACAGGATTTTTCTATGAGCCTTCCATTAATTGATGGTCAAGGAAATTTTGGATCTATTGACGGAGATAAAGCCGCCGCTATGAGATATACTGAAACTAAACTCTCGAAAGTAACGCAATATTTGATAGATGATATTGAAAAAAATACAGTAAATTTTAAAAGCAATTATGATGAAACAGAAAAAGAACCTGAAGTTTTACCAGCACAATTTCCAAATTTATTAGTTAATGGCGCAGGCGGAATAGCTGTTGGTATGGCGACCAGTATACCCCCACATAATTTAGGTGAAGTAATAAATGGAGCTCTAGCTTTAATTGAAAATAATGAAATTAAACTTAATGAATTAATGAAACATATTCCTGGACCCGATTTTCCAACTGGTGGGGTTATAGTTGGGAAAAACATTATCAAAGAAGGTTATAAAATTGGAAGAGGATCATTTAAAATTAGAGGTGAAGTAAAAGTTGAAAATTTGAAAAATGGAAAAGATCGAATTGTAATTATATCTGTTCCATATCAAGTTAATAAATCTAATCTTAATGAAAAAATTGCTGAACTGGTGAGAGATAAAAAAATTGAAGGTATAAGCGATATAAGAGATGAATCAAATCATGAAGGTATTAGAGTTTCTATAGATTTAAGAAGAAATGTTGAACCCGAAACAATTAAAAGACAACTATATAAATACACTCCATTAGAAAGTTCTTTTGGATTTAATACTTTAGCTATAGTTAAAAATAAACCTCAAACCTGTTCGTTAAAAGATTTTTTAGATAACTTTTTAACTTTTAGGAAAGATGTTGTTGTAAGAAGAACAAAATATAATTTAAAAAAAGCTGAGGAAAGAGCACATATTTTAATTGGATTGTCTGTTGCGGTTGACAATTTAGATAAAGTTATAAAAATAATTAGAAATTCAAAATCTCCTGATGATGCAAAAAAATTACTTGTTTCTACTAAATGGAAAGTTAATAAATCGAAAAAATTAATTTTAATGATAGAAAATAAAAAAAATATTTCTTTATATAGCTTTTCTCCACAACAGGTTACGTCAATATTGGAGTTGAGATTACAAAAACTTACTGCATTAGGAATTAAAGAAATTGAAAATGAAATTACTGAATTATCAAAAATGATTATTTCCTATAAAAAAATTATATCATCTAAAAAAGAACTTTTGAAAGTAATTAGTGATGAACTTAAGCACATTAAAGATAAATATTCAAAACCGAGACGGACTAAAATAATTGATGCTGTACTAAACTATGATATTGAAGAAACTATCCAAAAAGAGTCAGTAATTATTACAGTTACACTACAAGGGTACATTAAGAGAGGTTTATTAGATAAAGTTAAACAACAAAAAAGAGGAGGAAAAGGTAAATCGGGTATTAAAACAAGAGATGAAGATTCTGTAGTACAAACACTTTCAGTTAATACTCATACTTCGGTATTGTTTTTTTCTACTCAAGGCCTTGTTTACAAAATTAAAGCTTGGAAGATACCCGAAGGATCAGCTGTATCTAAAGGAAAATCTTTATTTAATATTTTGCCTTTAAAAAATCATCAATCAATTAGTTCAATAATGCCATTTCCAGATCAACCGTCTGAATTAAAAGATACACATATAATTTTTGCCACATCTAAAGGTAAGATTAAAAAAAATAATATTAGTGATTTTGAACAAATTAACAATGCTGGAAAAATCGCTATGAAATTAGACAACGATGATAAAATTATTGGAGTTAAATTATGTAAAAACGATCAAGATATCATTTTAAGTACTAGGCTAGGAAAATGTATAAGATTTGAATCGAAAAAATTG
This sequence comes from uncultured Pelagibacteraceae bacterium, assembly GCA_902533945.1. GTDB lineage: Bacteria > Pseudomonadota > Alphaproteobacteria > Pelagibacterales > Pelagibacteraceae > Pelagibacter. The sequence continues at coordinate 6,893 of CACANS010000011.1, forward strand.
AGAGTTTTTAAAGGACGTTCATCAAAAGGAATTAGAGGAATTAATTTATCAGAAAAAGATGAAATTGTTTCTTTATCAATTATTAATCATGAAGATGAGAAGAAAAACAAAAAATTAAAAACTGATATGAAAAATGAAATTAAAATTAAACAAAAATATATTTTATCTGTAACCGAAAATGGCTATGGTAAAAGAACATCTCATTACGACTTTAGAGTAACAAATAGAGGTGGCAAAGGAATTATTGGAATTGTAAACTCTTCTCGAAATGGAAATGTTTCTTCATCCTTTCCTGTTTTTGAAGGTGATGAATTATTAATTTCAACAAATAAAGGTAGAGTAATTAGATGCGCTGTCAAAGAAATAAGAATTGCAGGTAGAAATACACAAGGTGTTCGAATTATTAAATTATCTGGAGATGAAAAAGTTGTATCAGCAATTAAAATAGATGATAATTTAATTTAATGAAAAAAACCGCCATTTATCCCGGAACTTTCGATCCAATAACATTTGGTCACATTGATGTTATCAAAAAGGGTTTAAAAATATTCGATAAAATAATTGTTGCCATTTCCGAATCTAATTCAAAAAACTACCTATTTGAATCTGAAGAAAGAATTAAAATAGTCAAAAATGCACTTTTTAAAGATTTAAATTTTAAAAAATCAAATATAGAAATTATATCTTTTAATTCACTTACAACTGATCTTTGTAAAAAATTCAGATCTAAAGTTATTTTAAGAGGCCTACGAGCGGTATCTGATTTTGAATATGAATTTCAACTTGCTGGAATGAATAAAAAGTTAAACAATACAATTGAAACTCTATTTTTAATGTCTGATGTAGACAAACAAATTATTTCATCCAAATTAATAAAAGAAATTATAGAATTTGGAGGCGATATAAAGAAGTTTACAACAAAAAGTACAGTTACAGCATTAAAACACAAATATGAATAAACTAATATTATATTTTATTATTATATTATTTATTTTTAAACCAACACATGCAAAGGAGATCAAAATGATACTAAAATTAAAAGATGGTGATGTTAAAATTGAACTTTACCCGAATGTAGCACCCAAGCACGTAGAAAGAATCAGAATTTTAGCTGATAATGGTGAATATGATAATGTTGTTTTTCATAGAGTTATAGATGGCTTTATGGCTCAAACTGGTGATGTTCAGTTTGGTAATTCTTCAAACTCAAACTTTGATTTAAATAAAGCTGGCATGGGTGGATCTAAACTTCCAGATTTACCTGCTGAATTTAATGATCTTCCACATCAACGTGGAACTTTATCTATGGCAAGATCGCAAGATCCAAATAGTGCTAATAGCCAGTTTTTTATATGTTTCAAAGAAGCAAGCTATTTAGACAGACAATATACTGTATTTGGAAAAGTCATAGAAGGAATGGAATTTATTGATCAAATAAAAAGAGGTGATGCTAGCAATAATGGATCAGTTAAGGATCCAGATAAAATAATTAGCTTTAAATCACTATAAAAATTCTTTAATGGCATTAAAAAAATTTAATTTTAATGTTATTTCAAATAATCATTTTGCTAGAACTGGTTTAATAAAAACTCATAGAGGAAATATTGAAACACCAGTATTTATGCCTGTCGGCACCCAAGGAACTGTAAAAGCAGCTTTTATTGAAGATGTAAAATCTACTGGAGCACAAATAATTCTTGCTAACACATATCATTTAATGCTTAGACCTGGTTTAAAAAGAATTGTTTCATCTGGTGGATTACATGATTTTATGAATTGCGACATACCTATATTAACTGACTCTGGAGGTTTTCAAGTGATGTCTTTGTCAAATTTAAATAAAGTAGATAGAGAAAAAGGTGCAATATTTAAATCTCATGTAGATGGAAAAAAGTTTGTATTAAGTCCAGAAGAAAGTATAAAAATTCAACTTGGATTAAATTCAGATATAGTCATGGCAATGGATGAATGTATAAAAAAAACTAATGTCAAAAATAAAGTAAAAAATTCAGTTGATTTATGTACTGAATGGGCAAAAAGATCCAAAAAATATTTTGGTAAACAAGAAAAAAAAGCATTATTTGGTATTATCCAAGGTGGTTTGTTCAAAGATTTAAGAATTAAATCATTAAATGATTTATTAAAAATCGAATTTGATGGTTATGCATTAGGAGGACTTGCTGTAGGAGAAAATCAAAGAGAAATGTTCAACGTATTAGATGGCATTAAAAACTATTTACCTCAAAATAAACCCAGGTATCTTATGGGAGTTGGTACTCCAAGTGACATTATAGGTGCAGTTAATAGAGGTATCGACATGTTTGACTGCGTTTTACCGACAAGATCAGGTAGAACAGGTTTAGCTTTTACTTGGAACGGAAGAATAAATATAAGAAATTCTAAATTTAAATATGATAACTCGCCTATAGATAAAAATGTTACACGATTTGGACTAAATAAGTATTCTAAAAATTACTTAAATCATTTATTTAATACAAACGAAATTTTAGGCTCTATGTTATTGACCCTTCACAACATTAATTTTTATCAAGAATTGATGAATGAAATTAGAATAAATATAAATAATGGTACTTTTGATAAATTTCATGATAAATATATAGATAAACTTTAAAAGTGTTCATTTACTATATTGATTTTTTAAAAATAAGACTTATAAGATTTTTGTTTAGTGGGCCGTTAGCTCAGTTGGTAGAGCAATTCCCTTTTAAGGAATGGGTCGTTGGTTCGAGTCCAACACGGCTCACCATTAAACTTCCATTTAATAGCTGAAATACCCCATTCTTTTAACTCTTAAATATTTTTTAAAAAAGGTGTACGGTGAGTGTACAAATTTATGAAGAAGGTCATAAAAATTAAGGGGAAAGGACAAGCAAGTAGATTAACTCTTCAACATGAAGAAGCTGGTGGTCCTTTAGGAATTTTTGGTAAAGAAGCTCAAAAACATGATCAATCCATAGGCCTAGTTGTTGGTGAAGTAAACAAATATCTTAAATTAAAATATAAGAACATAAATTTTAGACACAGAAATAAAATTGAAAAAAAAGAAATTAATAGAAAATTAAATTCAATAGATAAAAAACTAGGAAATACAATATTTGTTTCTAATTCAAGTATCAAACCTGATGGCGGTATCATTGAAGCTAAAGATAAATTTGATAAATGGAGAACTATTTTAATTGGAGAGTCTAAGCACCAAGGAAATGATGTTGAAAAAATATTATCAGGCATAAAACAAGGTAAAAAAAAGGACCAAGATTTAATGGTTGCAGGTAACGCTATAGAGAGAGTTCACAAAAATATCTTAGAGTGTAGAAATTTTATGATTGATGAATATCATTTTCCTTACGTTATTTTTTTTCAGGGCTCAAATTTTTCAACTACGACATTTACATTAAAATCAAATTATGGAAAAAAAGTAACAATTGCACATGATAATGGTGCATTAAATCGAATAGATAGGGTTACAGCAAGTAATTATGGTATGAAAATAAATATTAATTATTGTAAAAATATTTTTGTTAATGTTAATAATAATAGTCAGATGTTACAAATTCCATCCCTATATTTTCAATGTGAAAGTTGGAAATCACAACAAATGTTTAAAATTATGCTTGAATGTGTAGAGACATCATTAAATGTACTAAAAGATAGTTTAAAATTATAACTTTTTATTTAAAAATAGGATGTTTTTTAAATTCATTTTCAAAAATTTGATTACTTTTGGATAGAAATTTTTTATCTAATTTTTTAAATTGTAATTTCTGATATTTAAAAATTTTACTATCATAATCCCCAGAGATGCTGTTTCTATTTTCTTCACAAGAGACAGCCGAGGAAACACAACTCCCAGCAAAAAAATCTAGCACAGTAGAACCTTCATAAGATAGGGATTTGATAAGTCTTTTTATAATTTCTTTTGGTTTTTGCGTAGGATGACCAACTCTCTCAATTGAGTTTCCATTTAATCTTGTAATTTGCCAAACATTAGTGGGATTTTTTCCTTTATCTATAGATTCTGGCCTTAATCTTTTATCCTTTTTATAAAGTCTTTTTGTCTCTTCATCATATTCAATTCTAACTGCATCTAAGTCAAAATAATATTTTTTAGTTTTTGTTAACCAAACAATTTCTTCATGCCTATTAGCAAAAAATCTTTGAGCACCCATACCATTTGGATAATTCCATATAATAAGATTTGCTAAATTAAATTTAGTAGAATTTCTTATGTGTGATATTAAGCTAAGTAAATCGCCACCATCTTGCTCACCTTGATATTGTAAACCACCAAAAATAACAAAATTACCCTCTAATGATAAAACTCTATAAGCTTCTTTAATCCATTCTGATGCCCAATCTGTATAATTTTTATGTCTATCCCATTTAGCCATTAAAATATTATATGGAGGGTCACATATTATTAATTGTATAGAATTATCTGGAATCTTTTTTAATAAATGTAAACAATCAATTTTTAAAAATGCATGGGTATTTTTATCTATTTTATTTTTCTTAACCTTAAGAGATGAGTGTAAATTACCTTTTTTCTTAAGAACATTTAAAGCTATATGACCTTTGTTAAAATGAGATCTGTTTGGCATAGAATTTTATACATTAATATAGGTTAATTTTAAATCATTCTTATAAGAATTTTCTCAGCAAGTAATTCTTCTGCACGGATTTACACAACAAAAAACTGTACACTTTCTAAACACTTGAAAAAAATTCTGAAAATCCAAAAACTAAACACTTTTTTTAAATTTCTAAAACTTAAGGTGTACAGTGAGTGTACAGTTTTATATTTGAAATTTTACACATTTATTCAATTCTAAACCCTCCATACGAACGTTAAATGAAGGTTTTTTTGTTTTAAACTGGAATTTTCTGTGTTGTGTAGTATTCTTTTAAGGAATGGGTCGCTGGTTCGAATCCAGCACGGCTCACCATTAAATTTCCATTTAATGGCTGAAAAACCCCATTCTTTTAAACCTTAATCATTTTTAAAAAAAAGTGTACGGTGAGTGTAAGGTTTATTCATATTAGTTATGAAGGATATTATAAAAAAAATATTATAAAGAAAAATAACTAGGGTAAGGTGATGGAATATTTGGGAAAAGGTTTGTACAAAATTAAACTACCAATACCAGGTACAGGAACTGGAACTGGATTTTTCAAAAAAGATTGGAAATATAAGGAATTTATTGGAACTAAAAAAGAAATTAAAGAAGCTGAAAAAAAAAATAAAGCAAAGATAAAAGAACTTGATGATATTGAGAATGAAAAAATATACAGAGAAAGAGCTAAAAAGTGGGATTTTGATAGAAAGAAAGAAACAAATAAATTTTCTAAATACAAAAAGTATTTTAATTCAAAACCAATTAATATTAAAAATTTTGAAAGAAAAATAAAAGATTATTATATTATTTACAAATCTTTTTGGAAGTGGCGAGAAAATTTTAAATATCCAGAATTAAATTATCTTCAGAGATTAAAAACTCTCAAACCTAAACCATCTAATATTTTAATTGAAAATCTAGCAAAAAGTATATCAGAACTTAGAAATATCTACTTGAGTCTTAGTGACTATAGAGCCTCAATTATATTTAAATTGTTCTTTTATTATATAGCTCAATGCATAAAAGCTGAATTTAAAGTCAAGTATTATAAGAGTGGATGGTTTAGGGGTACACCAGTTGACTTAGACATTAGTAGAATAATTGGTAATTTAAGTAAATATTATTTGAATATCAAAGATATTGAAAATGATACTAAAGCAAATAAATACAGCTGTTGGTGTGGTAAATATAAAAAAAAACAAAAAAAAAAATTTATATGCGAGGTTCGGAATTGTAAGACTGAAATTTCAAAATTGCCTCGTGAACCATGGCATGAAGATCCACAATCTTTCGTTAAAGATAATGTTGGACCACTTAATCACTATAATGAGCCACAAGAATACAAGAGACATGAAAAAGAACTTAGAAAATTATTGTTAATAAAAAATAAAATAAAAATTTTGACTATTAAGCATCCTATTAGTAAGCAAATATATAAAGTTACACCAAATGAAATGATAATAGATAATTTTTTTAGACTTAATTTTCATAACGATAAAAATGAGGTTGAAAAAATATTATTTTCAAATTTCATAGAAATTACAAAAACTCCAAAAATTAATAATAGAGTTACACTTTATAAAGATAATGAAAATGTTGAATATTATTGGGGTGAATTAAAAAACAATAAACCGCATGGAAAAGGTTTTTCTGAAAAATATGAGACGAATGAAGCAAACAAAAAAGTATTTAAAAAAGTTGGAATTATGTGGTGGAAAAAATATTCAAAAAACTTAAATGCAAAAGACTTAAAAGGTTACATTATTAGTGAAAAATATGAAGGTGAATGGAAAAATGGTAAAAGAGATGGAAAGGGAGAATTAACTATTTTTGATGATCCAGCTTTTGTATCAAATAAAGATTGGTCACCATCTATATGTGAAAAATATAAAGGAACTTTTTATAGTGGTGAATTACATGGAAAAATTAAATGCTATGATAGTATAACAAAAGTATGGTCTTTGGTTAATTATCAAAACGGAAAAAAAATTAATTAGGATACTACTCAGCAAGTAATTCCTCTGCAAGGAACTACACAACAAAAAACTGTACACTTTCTATACACTCAAAAACTAAACACTTTTTTTAAATTTCTAAAATTTAAGGTGTACAGTTAGTGTATAGTTTTCTATTTCAAATTTTACGCATTTATTTAATTCTAAACCCCTCATACTAACGTTAAACGAAGGTTTTTTTGTTTTAAACTGGAAATTATGCTGTTGTGTAACTTTCTTTTAAGGAATGGGTCGCTGGTTCGAATCCAGCACGGCTCACCATTAAACTTCCATTTAATGGCTAAAATAACCCATTCTTTTAACTGTTAATTATTTTTCAAAAAAGGTTTACGGTAAGTGTACGGTTTTACTTATCATTAAAATATGATATAAGAATCTCAGATATTTGATTTTACTTGTTTAGACAATGATAGTATCTACACGTCATACAAAACAATAATCACATATCCATAAACTAATCATCAAAGGTAACACTTTGATTAACTATGGAGATGAAATGAAAACATACGTAATAAGTCCAAGCGAACTTTCTTATATATGTAACAGATGTGCATATTTAGGAAAAAACTACAAACTTTATCCACACAGAATTGCTGCTGGTGTTACTCAAACATTAGATGGCATGGAAAAAGAATATTTTTTAGGAGATGCTAAAAAAATAGACAAGTCTCTTAAGAATGGAGATGTAATTGATCCTTTTAATATATCCTTTTTTTCTAAAGTGCTTGAGGATAATAAAAAAAGACCTTTTAGATTAAAAGGTAAGGGTGATGCAATAATCAAGTTTAAGGATGGTTCTTGTGGTATAATAGATTATAAAACTTCTAAGTTTAGAGAAAAGAATGGCAAAGATTATAAAAAAGAACTTGGCAAGAAAGTTTTAGAATACACTCCTCAATTACATGGTTACAGTATGCTCTATTCTAACTTAGAAACTGATGAGAAGTTCCTAGCAGAAAATAGCCGAGCTACAAAATCAGACTCAATAAAACAAAGTGTAAGAAATACTTTATCAAAAATAAAAACGATTGCTGTGAAAAAAACAAGTTTATTAGGATTGGTATTTATATATCCCGAAAAACTTTTAAATGAAAAAAATATAATAATAGATTTTTCATATAAATTTGAACCTGTTGATTATGATATTGAATCTTTTAAGGATTTGATAACAGAATATCTCGACATGTTACATAATCCTAAGTTTCCTAAAGCAACAAAAGATTGTGGTAATTGTTCTTATCTTATAGGCGGAGGCAAGTTGATCAATGAAAAATAAATATGAAGAAATCATTAAAGAAAGACTTGATAATAGAAGAGAGTGGGCAATATTTTATAGATGGCTATTAACTCACAGAGAACTACATCAAAAAGCTAAAATAGCCTACTATAAAGAGAGACCACTTCAAAATTTTATTGTTAAATTGTATTTTTTACCTTTAAATTTTATCAGATTCTTTTCTCATCTTTTTGATAGATGTAGATATGATATGATCGAAAAGGAAATTGAAGTGCTAAACAATGAATTGGAAGATAAAAATAACTAGGGTGGGGTGATGAAGAAGCTAAAATTTAAATATATTGTAGGTCAGGGATATGTCTTTGGCGAAAAAAAATTTTATAAAATAATATTCAATCAGAAAAAAATTTCTCAAATTTGGGGAGCTATTATCTCATCAACACAAGAGAAATATTTTCCTGCACCTTTTAAGTGGTCTTATAAAGAAATAAAGTTTAAGCCAATTGATGGCAATCTTAATATTGGTATGATTGGTAGATCAGCTATTTCTTACTACAAAGGAGAACTTAAAAACAAAAAAAGAAATGGCAATGGATTAGAAATTATTTTGCAAATACAAAGTTATTTACCCGAAATAGTTTCATTTTATAAAGGCAAATGGAAGAATGGTAAAAAAAATGGGAAAGGATTTTGGTCTAACCATCAACCTTTAATAGGTCAATGCACAACAGCTGGTGCAGATAATCCTAAATATATAGTGAATACAGATGTAAACGAAGAATGTACTTTTACCGGAACATTCAAAAATGATGAATTTGATAAAGGTATTCTAATTAATGCAAAAGGAACCTTTAAAGGAAGTTTTAAAAAAGGAAAATTAAAAAGTTTTTTATGACTAAATTAGAAGATTTACCACCTTCAGCACGCAACAAAGGAAACACAAGTCCAGTAAAAACAAAAAATCATATTTACATGCGAAAAAATAGATGGGGTATAGTGTGGTCCGATACACCCGTTTCAGGCAAGAGAAGAAATCTTATAGATAAAAAGTTAGGTGAGAAGATAATTTATGAATTTATTAATGGATACTCAAGCCTTCAATTAGAAAAAAAGTATAAAATTGACAATGATACTATCCTAAAATTTGTTAAAAAAAAAATATCAAAAGATAAATTTGATACAATTGAAAAGAAAATTGTGAACCAATACAAAAAGAATAAATGAGGTGGGTGATTAGGAACTACTCAGCAAGTAATTCCTCAGCACGGACTTACAAAACAAAAAACTGTACACTTTCTAAACACTTGAAAAAAAGTTTGAAAATCCAAAAACTAAACACTTTTTTTAAATTTTAAAAAATTAAGGTGTACAGTGAGTGTACAGTTTTATATTTGAAATTTTACGCATTTATTTAATTCTAAACCCCTCATACGAACGTTAAATGAAGGTTTTTTTGTTTTAAACTGGAAATTATGCTGTTGTGTAACTTTCTTTTAAGGAATGGGTCGCTAGTTCGAATCCAGCAAGGCTCACCATAAATCTTAACATATAGTAGTATCATTCATTAATTGACTTGAATCTTTGAGACAAGTAGAATTTAAAATATAAATATATGATAGTTCACTGCATTAATTGTAAAAGCAAATTTCCAGTACCTCAAGATGAAATTTTTTTAGAAGGCAAACTCCTAAAATGTAAAAATTGTCATCAAGAGTGGATATATGTATCAAAATCTCAAAATTTAGAAAAAAAAATATATAGTTTAGATCTAAATTTATCAAAAACTGAACACAGACTAAAAGAGCAAAGAAAAAATTTAGAAGAAAAAATTATTGGATTAGAAAAGGACTTAAAAAACAAAACTAATGAACTGTCTAGGCAAAATGCTGTTCAAGAAAAAATTTCACAATATGATAAGCGGATTACTGATATAGAAAAAATTAATTCAGAAAATTCTGATTTTGAAATTATTAAATCGAAGTTAGAAAAAAAATTAACTACTGTGGAAAGTGATCTAAAAAATATAAATATAAATATAGAAAAAAAATCAAATTATTTAGATATGAAAATTAATTCTATTAATGATATAAAATTTAATACAAACAATCTTGAAGAATTTAAAAATATTGATCAAATAGATAAAAATAAAAATGAGGTTCTTGATTCAACTAAAAAAGATAAAAAACGTCCTTTTTGGAGGGGTTAATCTTTACCAATATTAATAAAAATGATTTCAAAATTTAACAATACTTTAAAAACCTTAAAAAATGATACATCATTATCTAAATCCGCTATAAAAAAAGAAAAATTAAAAACTAAATATAAAATACTCAATCAAAATAAAGAATTAAAATTATTATATGAAAAAAAGAAAAATGTAATTCAATCTCTTATAATAAATGATCAGCAAAAATTAATTAAAAGAAACAAAAAAGATGTTGATAAACTTAAATCAAATCTTAATAAAGTTGAAAAAAAACTAAGAAATTATTTAGATTTTAGTAGATCTTTGCAAATAAACAACAAAGAATTAAAAAACACAGTGGGCAGATATGTGAATAACAGTCAAAAGCTTGAACGTGAAAATAAAAATTTGTTAAATAAATTATTTTTATCAGAAGAAGAAAAAAATTTGTTAAAAAAGAAATTTTTTAGCAAGGAACAGAAAAATAATAAAATTTTTTCTGAAATTTTAAATCTTAACAAATCTTTAAATAAAAATAGCAATAAAAAAATAAATTATAAAATTCAAAAAGAATCTATATCTAAAACTCGTAATAAAGTGAATACAAATATTGATAAAAAAAAAGATTTAAACAAAACTGTCAGTGAAATTTTTACAAACTAAAGTTTTAAGTAATTGGTGGATATTTAATAATTACTTCATTTATCCATTCAGTTAAATTTGCTATTCTGTTGCTAGAAGAAGGATGTGTGCTTAAAAATAATGGTGGTTCTTTTCCTTTATAAAATTCTCTCATTCTTTCCCACACTTTAATTGTTTCTCTAATATCATAGCCAGAAATCGATGAGAAAATTAAACCTAAGTAATCTGCTTCACTCTCTTGAGTTCTGCTAAACGGATTCATTAAACCTATTTGTGATAGCATACCAACGGTATCCATTCCAGTAGCTCTATTTACTGATGATAACTTACCACCAGAAACAATATCTATAATTTGGGTACCAGCATTAACCAAAACTCCTCTACTAGCTCTTTCAACTGAATGTTTTGCAACAGCGTGAGCTATCTCATGACCCATTACAGCTGCTAAACCGTTAGTATTTTTAGTTATTTCAAGTATTCCAGTGTATACACCAATTTTACCACCTGGCATACACCACGCATTCTTAATTTTTTTATTATCAATTAAAATATATTCCCAATCAAAATTTATAGTTGGATCAGAAAGATTAGATTGGTAGAAATATTCACCAATAGCAAATTCCATTTTTTTTCCAATTTTTTTAATATTATCAATTTCTTTTCCAGATTTAATTAATTTTTCTTTTTTTTTTACTTTTTCATAAATTTGAGCTGCTTGCATATTCAATTTTGATTCTGGTAGCAGTTTAAGTTGTCGTCTTTCAGTTATAGGTGCAGTTGTACATGACGAAATACCTAAAGATAGGCAAGAACATCCCATATATTGTATAAAATTTCTTCTATTCACTTTTTATAATATTTAATCTATTTATAGATAAATATGGCCAAACTTAAAAGAAGAAAAACATCATTTATCGCTAAAATCAGAAACTATTTTATTACCGGTATTGTGGTACTTGTTCCTATTGGAATAACTTTATATTTAACAAAGTTTTTTATCTCTATTTCGTCAAATTTTATACCTAAAGGAATTAATCCAAATAGTTATTTACCTTTTTCCATACCAGGTTTAGAAATTTTATTATCAATAATTTTTATTACAATTATTGGAGGTTTATCTTTATCATTTATAGGAAAAAAAATTTTACAGTTTGTTAATGATTTATTTAAAAAAATACCAATTTTACGAACTATTTATTCAGCAATTGGCCAAATGACAGAGACACTAAGTCCAAGTAAAAAAAATAAAAAAAGTGTTGTTTTAATTGAATATCCAAGAAAAGGGACGTGGGCAGTTGGCTTTGCTACTAAAGATAATAAGGGAGAAATTACTAGGAAAACTTCTAAACAACTGGTCAATGTATTTGTTCCAACAACTCCTAATCCTACTAGTGGTTTTTTATTAATGTTTCCTAAAGATGAAGTTAAATATTTAGATATGACATTTGAAGAAGCTTCAAAGTTTATCGTTTCAGCAGGAACTTCTAATCCTAAGTAATTAAACTAAGTCACTTAATATATCTGCTCTATCGTATAATTTAAGTAAAGGCATATATTTAGAAAAGTTTTCGTCGTTCAATTTTATTCTTTTAATTTCTTTTTCAGCAAGAAGAAATAAATTTTCATTAAGTATAGGATCAGCAAGTCTAAAATTAGGCATTCCACTTTGCTTAAAACCTAACAAATCACCATAACCTCTTAATTTCATATCTTCCTCTGATATTTTAAATCCATCATTTGTACTTTTTAAAATCCTAATCCTTTTTTTTGCATTTTCACTTAATGATGACTTATATACTAATATGCAACTTGATTCTTTATCTCCTCTTCCAACACGTCCTCTTAATTGATGTAGCTGGGAAAGACCAAATTTATTCGCATTTTCAATAATTATTAGATTTGCATTTGGAAAGTCAATACCAACTTCAATAACTGTTGTAGAAACTAAAATTTTAATTTTTTTATTTAAAAAATCTTTTAAGATTTCATTTTTTTCTTCTTTTGATAGTAATCCATGTAATAAACCAACATTATTTTCAAAAAAATTATTTAGATATTTGTATCTCTCTATAGATGATTGATGATCAACTTTTTTTGACTCCTCGATTAATGGACATACCCAAAATATCTGATTATTTTTATTTACTTCTTTTTTTACAAAGTTAATTACATCAATAATATTATTTTCTATCTTACTATATGTTTTAATTTCTTTTCTATTTTTTGGTTTTTCTTTAATTATAGAAACATCCATATCACCAAATATGGTCATAATCATTGTTCTAGGAATGGGTGTTGCAGACATTACAAGAACATCACAATTTTTTCCTCCTTTATCTGATAGATTTTTTCTTTGTTTAACACCAAATTTATGTTGTTCATCTATTATCACTAAACCTAAATTTTTATAAATAATTTTTTCTTGAAACAAAGAATGAGTTCCAATTATCATTTTGATTTTATTATTTCTCAAGTCTTCAATAATTTTTTTTTTATCTTTATTTTCAGTTTTTCCGGTTAATAATTTAATATCTATATCATTATCAAAAATCTTTTTTGCTAGCATAAAATGTTGTTGAGCTAATATTTCTGTTGGAGCCATAAAACTTACTTGATATCCACTATTTATCACATTAAGAGATGAAATTAATGATACTATAGTTTTACCACTTCCTACGTCACCTTGTAATAATCTAAACATTTTCTTATTTGATTTTAAATCTCTATTAATATCGTTTATAGCTTTAACCTGGTCATTTGTAAGTTTAAATCCAATTTTATTAATAATTTCTTCCTTATAACTGTTTTCATTAAATTTTTTTTCTTTCTTTTTTATTTTATGAATATTGAATCTAACTTTTGAACTAATTAATAAGGCAGCGAAAATTTCGTCAAAAATTAATCTTTTTAAAAAAATACCATTTTTTTTTGCATTTTGCGGTTTATGTAATTCTATGACAGATTCTTTCCATGATATATTGTCAAAAATTTTACAGATATTATTGTCATGCCATTCATTAAGGTCAGGTATATTTTTTAATACATCAGTTATAATTTTATTATATTTTTTTTCTGTTAATCCTTCTGTCAAACTATATTTTGAGTCTATCTTTCTTATTCCTTTTTTATCACTAGATATATAAGTGGGATTAGTTATTTGATATTTATTTTTATACAATCCAACTTTGCCACTTATTTTAACTATCGATCCTAATGGTAAAATTTTTTTTATATATCCTTCATAACTATTAAAAAAAACACAGTCTAAATTACCTGTTTCATCGTCACATAGAACTCTATTTGGTAAATTTCTTTTTCTAGGAAAATTGTATTTTTTTACATTTACAATAACAGTTTGTATTTTACCGATTTGTAGTTGATTTAGTTTTGATATTTTAGATCTATCTATTGACCCTTGCGGTAGTGACCACAACAGATCAAATATTGTATTTATATTTTTTTTTTTAAATAGTTTGGATGTTTTGTTACCAATTCCATTTAATCTATTGATATCTGATAATAAGTATTCATAATCTTTCATTTAAATATAAGTATATATTTTATGACAGTAAATAAAGAAGAACTTAAAAACAAAATTATTTATAGATCTCAATATAGAGGATCAAAAGAGATGGATCTTTTGATGTCAGCTTTTGTTAAATCAATAATTAATGATATTAATATTAATGATTTATTAAAATTAAATGAATTAGTTAATTTAGGAGACGAAAACTTAATATATCTTAGAAATAATCCAACTGATTCTAAAATTAACACTGAAAATAATATAGTTAATAAATTTATAAGTTTTAAATATTAATGGCGGAAGGACTGGGATTCGAACCCAGGAAAGAGTTGCCCCTTTGCCGGTTTTCAAGACCGGTGCTTTCAACCTCTCAGCCATCCTTCCATGTGCACTTTTTATTAGGTTATTTAATAATATCAACTAAAAATATTATTTGAAATAATGAAGCCTACTAGTACACATTTAACTAAATCGTTATTTATGAAATTTTCAAACTTTACAAAAGGTATACTTTCTTCAAGCTTGGGTTCTTTTTTTTGGGGTTTTTTAGGTACAATTTATTTTCAATATATTACTTTTATAGGTATCTTTGAAGTTGTGGTTCACAGATCAATATGGACTTGTTTCATACTTTTAATCACAACAACAATATTTAAAAAATGGAATACATTTAAAAAAGTTTTAATAAACAAAAAAAAAATACTTTTTTTAATAATCACAAGTATTTTAATTTTTGGAAATTGGACGGTTTGGATTTATGCTGTTTCAGCAAATAAAATTATTGATGCAAGTTTTGGTTACTTTATTTTTCCAATAATTAGTGTTTTTTTCGGATTCATTTTTTTTAATGAAAAATTGAACAGTAAAAGAATCATATCTATTATTTTAGTTTTAATTTCAACATTGTACTTATTTTATAGTTTTTCATTTTTACCCTGGGTTGGTATCAGCGTAGCATTTTTATGGAGCTTTTATAATTTGATTAGAAAAAAAATAAATGTGGAAACTGATATTGGTTTGCTAATAGAAAGTTTATTTATAATGCCATTAGTCATGGTAATTTTGTACTTTATTATAAAAAGCAATAATAATGATTTTATTTTAACTAATTTAAATCTTGCGGGGTTAATTTTTTTAGCAGGTCCAATGACAGTGATTCCTTTGTTTTTGTATGTGAAGGGTGTCGAACTATCTGGGCTTGGCGCCTCTGGTATGGTTTTTTTTATCACTCCTACAGCCCAATTTTTACTAGGTTTTTTTTATTTTAATGAACCATTTTCTTATGAAAAGTTGATTGGTTTCATTTTAATATGGATTGCTGTATTCATTTATCTTAGAGATTTATATGAAAATAGCTAAATTATTAATCCTTTTTATATTTATTTTTTTTAATACTTTTGCTTATGCTAATAATGAGGATTTTAATAATTGGCTTATTGATTTTAAAAAAGTCGCAATAAAAAATAACATATCAGAAAATACTTTTGAATTAGTTATGAGAAATGTAAAGTTTTTACCTAAAGTAATTGAATATGATCGTTATCAGCCAGAATTTTATGAAGATACAAATACTTATATCTCAAAACGAACTTCCATAAAAAAAATAAACAAAGGTGTTAAACTTTATAATAAAAACAAAAAACTAATTGATGAAGTTGATAACAAATTTCAAGTTGAAAAAGAATTGCTATTAGCACTTATGGGTATAGAAACTAACTTCGGTTTATACCTTGGAAAAATGGATATTTTATCGTCTCTATCAACATTGAGTTTTGATAAAAGAAGAAGTGAATTTTTTACAAGGGAATTATTAACATTGCTCAAACTAATTGAAAATGAAGTGATCAATCATGAGATTTTATTCGGTTCGTGGGCTGGTGCTTTTGGAAATTTTCAGTTTATGCCTAGTACTATAAAAAATTATGCAATCGATTACGATAAAAGCAATATAATTGATTTAAAATCTATTAACGATTCATTTGCATCAGCCGCAAACTATATTAATAAAATTGGATGGAAAAAAAATGAACCTTGTTATTTAAAAATTCAATTAAGCGATGATATACCTAAAGTTTTTTTAAATACTTCTGCAAAAAAAATTAAAAATAAAAAAAAAGCTAAGTTTTTTAAGAAATTTATCATTAACTATAAAGACTTAAAAATTGATGACAACTTAAGATCTGCGATTATAACACCAGACATAGATATCGTAGATAATGCAGAACCTTTGAGTCCAGCTTTTATAGTTTTTGATAATTATGATTTAATACTTAAATGGAACAGATCCTTAAGATTTGCTTTAGCAGTATGCAAACTTAAGAATAAATTTAAAAATGAATTGTAGATATATAATAATTATTTTAACATTAATATTAAACTCATGTACTACAAGTTATGATAAAAATATTGTTGAATATTCTAATTTAGAAAAATTTAGCAATACTGGATTTGCTTTTATTTATAATGAAGATTTCGACTTTAAAAAAAAACTTGATGATAAATCACTAGTAGTATTTCATAACATGCTTGAAAGTAACTCTAAAGTAAAAATTGTTAATCCAGTTAATAACAAATCAATTGTTTGTACTGTGATAAATAATAAAAATTATCCTGCTTTTTATAACTCTGTTATAACAAGTCGCATTCTAAAAGAAATTGAACTTGATGAAAGTGAACCTTACTTACAAATTAAACTATTAAATCTATCAAATTCTTTTATTGCTAAAAAAGCAAAAACTTTTAAAGCAGAAAAAAAGGTAGCAACAAGTGCACCAGTTGATGAAATCACTATTAATGATCTATCAAAAATCAATAAAAAAGGGAAAAAAATAAAAAAAAAAAAATTTAAATATATAATTAAGGTAGTTGATTTTTATTATATGGATACAGCAAAAGAGATGGTAAAGAAAATTAAAAATAAAACAGAGGTAAGCAATGTGAAGATTTTAAAAATATCTAATAAAATACATAGAGTATATTTAGGTCCATTTAGTAATTTAAATTCTTTAAAAAAATCATACGATGATATAAGTATACTGAACTTTGATAATATAGAAATTTTAAAAAGCAACTAATATGAAAAAAATTTTATTTATATATTTAATTTCAATTTTATTTTTAAACCCATCTAAAGCTAACTTTGAAATTAAAGCTTCTACTGCGATTTTACAAGATTTTTTATCAAAAAAAATTCTCTATGAAAAAAATTCTGACCAATCAATTTATCCTGCATCAATGACTAAAATTATGACTTCTATTATTGCATTTGAGTTAATTGAAAAAGGAGATCTAAAGCTTACGGATAAATTTTTGATATCCGAAAATGCATGGAGATTATCTCAATCTGGATACTCATCTATGTTTATAATGGTAGGTGATGAAGTTAGTGTTGAAGATTTACTAAGAGGTATAATAGTAGCTTCAGGAAATGATGCATGTGTAGCTCTTGCGGAAGGAATAGCAGGTACCGAAGAAGAATTCGCTTTAATAATGACCAGTAAAGCAAAAGAAATTGGAATGATTAATTCTAATTTTTCAAATTCATCAGGTCTTAACAGCCCAGAGAATTATTCTACTGTTAAGGATATAATGATTATGTCAAATTATTTAATTGAAAACTATCCTAAATTTTATGAATACTTTCGAGAAAAAGAATTTACCTGGAATAGAACAGGAGGGGACCCAATAACTCAAGGAAATAGAAATCCTTTATTATATAAAAAATTAGGTGCAGATGGTATTAAAACTGGTTATCTAGCAGTTGAAAAATATTCTTTAGCTTCTTCAATATTTAAAAATAATAGACGACTTATAGCTGTTGGAAGTGGTTTTAAAACAAAAAAATCAAGATCAAAAGAATCAACAAGACTTCTTTTATATGGATTAAATCAATTTGATACTATCAAAATTTCATCCAAAGATAACTCCTTTGATGAACTAGATGTGTGGCTTGGAAATAAAAATAAAGTTAAAGTCTACACAAAAAATAATATTTTCAAAACTATACCTAAAGCTAGAAAAAAATACTTAGAAGCTAAAATTATTTACAATGGCCCAATTATGGCTCCAATTAAAAAAGATCAAATATTAGGTAAATTAATAATAAGTTATAAAGATGAATTGTTAAGTGAGCATGATTTATTAGCACTCGAAAAAGTAAAACAAGTTAATATTTTTACTAGATTAATACGATCTATAAATTATTTAATCTGGGGCGATGTCTAAATTTCCATTAATTGTATTTGAAGGAATTGATGGAACTGGTAAAACTCATCATATTAATAAAATAATAAATTATTTAAAAAAAAAAAAAATAAAATATTTTGTTTTTAGAGAGCCTGGTGGATCAAAAAACTCAGAAATTATTAGAAAACTTATACTTAAAAAAAAAAATAAATTTAATAAAGAAACAGATTT
>CACANS010000012.1 GCA_902533945.1 uncultured Pelagibacteraceae bacterium
ACAATATCTCTACCAGAACGACTTATCTTTGCTTTATCAGTAACTTGTGAATAACTATTATTTACAACATTATAGGTTGTGTACATAGCTCCAATCATTATAGATGAAATAAGAACCCCAATAAGAACTTCGATTAAAGTCATTCCTGTAATAGTTTTTAAAGTATTTTTTTTCATTATTTTCTAATTTTATAATCTGCTTGAAAATATAAAAATTTTCTTTTCTTTCCATTATTTAGATTTATCTGAATTCTTCCAATGTAAAGTCCATCATCATAAATGTCATCATTAGTATGGGCACACACATCTCCCCATCTACAAATTTTATATACTCTCATTCTCTTAATGTCATTTTCTCCTCTGCATTTTAAATATCTATTGCTATCAAATATTTCTCTCCATTTTGCTTCTTTATTTCTTGGTGCATCGCCTCTTTGATCTTCGTAAATATTTGCTTCATTTCCACCTGTGCCACCACATAACCCTGTGTCTCCCCCTCCTGCTACCCAAGGAGTCTGGTGCAAATGATCAATAAATTTATTTACATCTGTTACATTTCCGTCTTCGTCTATTGCTTTAATTGAACCATCACGATCAAATGAGACACCTGCTGATTCAACGCTTACTCCATACAAACTATTTCTATGACCAATAACATCTTCTGCCATCATGCTTACTAAATAGTTAGCTTTTGTTCTTTCTCCTGAAGTTTCAATTGATTGCACGGCATAATTTACCATTGATAAAATTGCTATAAAACCTATTCCAACTATTGCTGTTGCAACTAGTGATTCTAATATTGATAAACCTAAAATATTTTTTATATTTTTTTTCATATATTTTATTGCAATATCCAATCTTCTGTTGGTGGGTTCCATTTTTCCATAGTTATATTACCAAATCTAGACCATTCTACTAAGAATAAATGATCATGATCTCTATTTGGAATTCCAGTAGCTTCATCTACAAAACACCTTGGGAAGTCATCATTTCTATTACAAATAAAAAATAAACTATCTACACTTATCTCTCCTCCTGCGAAACTCAAAAAATTGCCAGATCCGCTATACCATTTTGAATTTTTTGCAAAGCATACAGCGGCAACTCCAGTCTGAAAACTAGTTGTTATATCTTCTAACCTTATTTCAACAACTTCTAACATATCATCTATGGATCCGTCATGATCCCAATATCCAGTTGTGTTTGTATCACATCTTGATGTAGGGTCATTATTCCAATCACTTGCTCCATCATTAACCATATTTGTAAGGGTTTCCATTTTCATTCCCTTCGTTACTATAACTAACTCATCATCATTATTCTCTAAATAAACTTGAACAAATCCATACATGCCTCGTTGAACTTGAGAATTTATGGCTTGTATTGCATTTTTAATTTTTACTGATGCTCCTCTTACTTCTCTTTCTCCTCTCCAATCATTAAAATTAGGATAAGCTACTGCAGATAAGATTCCTACAATTACGATTACTATTAGTAGTTCTATAATATTGAAACCTTTAATGTTCTTTGCCAGCACTCGCATCTATTTTACCTGCCTTTACAAGTTCTTCTAAAGATTTTTGCATTGTAATCATACCGTCTTTAACAGCAGTTTGCATGATGCTTGGAATTTGATGAATTTTTGATTCTCTTATTAAGTTTTGTATAGGAGCAGTACATTTCATCACTTCAAAAGCGCCACAACGACCCTGTCCATCTTTTGTTTTAAGAAGTCTTTGAGTTACAACCATTTTTAAAGATGTTGAAATTTGTGCACGTATTTGTGCTTGTTGTTCAGGAGGAAATACATCTATAATTCTATTGATTGTGCTTGGTGCACCGCTTGTATGTAATGTTCCAAAAACTAAGTGACCTGTCTCTGCTGCTGTTAATGCAAGTCCAACTGTTTCTAAGTCTCTCATCTCTCCAACTAATATTACGTCTGGGTCTTCCCTTAATGCGGCTTTTAAAGCGCTTGCGAAACTTTTTGTTTGTTTTCCAACTTCCCTATGAGACACAATACTCTTTATATCTTTATGTATAAATTCAACTGGGTCTTCAACTGTAATTATGTTTGAAGTTCTTGTTTTATTTATCTCATTAACAATTGCTGCAAGAGTTGTTGATTTTCCTGAACCCGTTGGTCCCGTTACCAAGACTAATCCTTTGTGCATATCAATAATATCATAAAGCACTTGTGGTAAATCAAATTGTGCCATTTCGGGCATTATGGTTTCTACTCTTCTAAGTACGGCCGCTGGGCCATTAATAGTTTTGTAAAAATTTGCTCTAAATCTTAATCCACTTAATGTTACTGAAGAGTCTAATTCATGTGTTTCTTGAAATCTTTTTGATTCTACTTCATTACAGTTAGTAGATATGAGGTCTTGAATATCCTGTGCCTTAACAATAACTTCTTTTACTTTATATATTTCACCTGTTTGTCTATAACCAAGGGGCGAACCAGATCTAATATGAAAATCCGATATTTTTTTGTTATTTTTCGCTAATTCTTCTAATTTTTCAAACATATAATTTTTTATATAATAAACAGGAATTAAAAAAGATTAAACTTAAGAATTAACCCAAAATAGTTAATAACTTCAGGTTTTTTATCAATTTATCTAATATTGCGAGTATATAATATTAAATTACTAATTGCCTATTATAAATTTTAGTACTCATCACTAGTCCAAATCCAATCATAGTAGCTAGCATTGAAGAACCGCCGTATGACATAATTGGTAAAGGAGATCCAACAATAGGTAAAAGGCCTAGAACCATACACATATTAACAGAAATATATATAAATAAAGAAGCTGCAAAACCGTAACAAAATAGTCTTCCAAAAAAACTTCTTGATGAAGATCCGATTACAACTATTCTTAAAATTAAAACTGCATACAATAATAATAGTATAACTGATCCAATAAATCCAAATTCTTCTGAATACAAGGTAAATATAAAGTCAGTATGTTTTTCCGGTAAAAATTCTAAGTAACTTTGTGTTCCTTTAAGAAATCCTTTTCCTGTTAATCCACCAGATCCAACTGCAATTTTCGATTGTATTATTTGATATCCCGCACCTAGAGGATCTTTCTCAGGATCAAAAAAAGTTAAAATTCTTCTCTTCTGATAAGGTTTTAAAAAAGAAATTACAAATGGTGCAGCAATTACTAATGTAAGGGACGAATATATAAAATATTTTATATTAACACCTGATAACCATAGTACAACTAATCCACTAAGTGCAATTAATATTGAAGTTCCAAGATCTGGTTGACTAATTACTAACACTATTGGAATAATTAAAATGACAATCGGAAACAAAATATTTTTTAAAGTATTTACATTTTTTAACTGAACTCTATGGAAAAATTTTGCAAAAAAAATAATTATAGCAATCTTCATTAATTCTGATGGTTGTAAATTTATTAATCCTAGACTTACCCATCTTTGAGATCCTGATGCAGTTATACCAAAAAAAGAAGCCCATATTAATAATCCGAGAATAGAAAAATAAAAAATATATCCTGTGGCATGCCAATATCTGATATTAATAAATGATAAAATTATCATCATTATAAAAAAGGCACTAAATCTTATAATATGACTTTTTGTATGATAAAGAATTTCACCACCATCTGTTGAATACATTGAAAATGAACTAATTATTCCAATAACCAAAATACAAAATAATAAAACAAAATCAAAAGATTTTACTTTTTGAAAAAATGAACTTTCATTTGAAAAAGAATATCTGTTTAACATTATATTTCCATTAGTTCTGAGGTTCTTATTTTTTCTCTAGTATCGTGTCTATCAATGATAAGTTTAAATAATTTTTTTGCTATTGGAGCTGCCGCAGTACTTCCTGACCCTCCATGTTCAATGAAAACACTTAAAGCATACCTTGGATTTTTATAAGGTCCAAATGCTACAAATAATGCATGATCTCTTTGATCATAGGGTATTTCAAAAGTTTTTAAATCCAATTCCCTTTCTTCTTTAGTTATTCTTTTCACCTGTGCAGTTCCAGTTTTTCCAGCATATCTATATTTTGGATCATCAAATCTAGATTTGTAAGAAGTGCCAAATACTTCGTTAGTTGAACCATACATTGCATCTAAAACAAATTTTACATTCTCAGGATTTCTAAATAAAGGATAATTTGATTTACTAAATTTATTAAAAAATTCTGAACCTTTTTCAAAAAATGTTTCTTTTTCACTTTTTTTATAATCTTCTAAATTTTTATCTATTATATATTTAATTTCTTCATATGTTTTTTGATTTTTATCAAAAACTAATTTAGGAAATATTTTAAAACCACCATTTGCTAATTGTGCGGTCATTAAACAAAGTTGAAGAGGTGTGGTTTGAATATAACCTTGGCCAATACCATTTATCAAGGTTTCTCCAAGATACCAACTTTCTCCAATTACATTTTTTTTCCATTTTGTTGATGGCACAACTCCTTTTTTTTCTTCAAAAAATATGTTGTCAAAAACTTTTTCTCCCAAACCAAATTTCCTTGCAGTTTCATTTAATCGATCAACACCTAAAAGTCTTGCGATTTCATAAAAGTATGTGTCACATGATTGTTTTATAGCTTCTCTTAAATCAACAGATCTATGTCCTTTCTTTTTCCAACAATGATAAGTCTGTTCATAAAATTCAGTTTTTCCAGTACAGTAAACTTTAAATTTTGTTGATATAATATCATTTTCAAGAGCTGAGAGAGCAACTATTGGTTTTATTGTAGATCCAGGTGAGTATAAACCTGCAATTGATTTGTTCATTAGCGGTTTCAGTGGATTCTTAATTATTTTTTTCCACTCTTTTGAGTCAATTCCATACAAAAATAAATTTGGATCAAATGTTGGTGAAGAATGTAGAGCAATTAATTCTCCTGTATAAATATCCATTACACTAATTGATCCAGCTTTATTTAACATTAATTCGTTAGCATATTTTTGAACTTCAGTATCAATGGTTAGACGAATTTTTTTACCTTTAATTCCCTGTACATGATCAATTTGGTTTATTCTTTTTCC
Source organism: uncultured Pelagibacteraceae bacterium (assembly GCA_902533945.1). GTDB lineage: Bacteria > Pseudomonadota > Alphaproteobacteria > Pelagibacterales > Pelagibacteraceae > Pelagibacter. The sequence continues at coordinate 5,057 of CACANS010000012.1, forward strand.
AAAAGCATTGACTTCATATCTTTGAATAGAATTAGTTCCAATTAAATCATTTTCCAAAGCTTTTTCTAATCCAGATTTTCCAACTCTTAAACCTGGAACATGATTTTTTTTGACGTTTTCGTTTTCATTTAAATCTTTTACACTAGCTTCAGAAACATAACCAAGAATATGTGTATAATTGTCTTTATATGGATAGTCTCTAACAACAGATAAAACTGGTTTAGCTCCTTCCAAATCATGAAGAAAAAAATTTATCCTTGAAAATTGTTCCCACGTTAAATTTTCAGATATTACTAAAGTTTCCCAAGGTTTTTGAGAATTTTTTTTTTTTATAAGTCTTGAAAATTCACTTGGTGATAAATTTAAAATATCTTTTAAACGCACCATCAACTGTTTAAAGTTTTCTACTTGTTCCGGAATAACATGAAGTTGATAAACTTCTGAGTTGCCCGCAACAACATTACCGAAATAATCAATAAATTCTCCTCTTATAGGAGGAAGCTTCCATTCTCTTAATCTATTTTTGTCAGATAAAGTTAAGTATTTTTTATTTTCGTTAATTTGAAGATTAAATAATCTAGTAACTATTCCTCCAAAAACAATTATTTTTGCAGCAGAAATTATAAACATTCTTCTGTTTATAGTGTTTAATTTCCTTACGTTAGAGTCTTCTCCTGAACTAATCATTTTCTTTTTTAAAAATAAACCTTTGGTAAATATCAAAAAAATAAGCAAATATTATATAAAACAAAAAAGTGAAAAAAATATTAAAAATATAGTCTAAATAATTTAAATTAATTTCAAAAAATACCACAATTAAGAAATAAATTAATGAATTGGTTACACAAATTGTCATTAAAAAAAATAACCAATCTTTAAATAAATCTGGTCTAAGTGTTATGTTTCTTAAGTAAGCAGCAAATCCACAAACTAATAAATAACTGAGACTGCTTAATCCTATTGGAAGACCATTAACAGCATCATTAAACAATCCTGCTATAAATATAAATCCATATGCTAAACTATCATTTTTTTTTAAACTCCAGTAAAAAACTAAAATAAAAGGAAAATTAAATGAAAAATACTTGAAATCTAAATAATTAAAATCAAATTCATTTAAAACTGATACAAATAATAAAATAATAGGAAAACTTTTTAATACTTTATTAGTTATTTTTCTTTTTTGAAATTTTACCATCTAGTTTATTTCCTCATATAATGAAATTTTTACAAATCTTAGTTGTGAAAAATCAGTAAAGTAATTAACTTGTAAATTTTTATTATTATCTAGTTCTATCTTCCCTATTGGAATGCCTGAGTTAAATACTCCTCCTGCTCCTGAGGTATACACAATATTTCCCTCTGAAATATTTTTTTGTTTCTTAAAATATTGAATTTGACCATAATCGTTTCCTGTTCCCGACATTATCGATTGAATTGCTCCGGGTTCAATATTTACCGGTATTTTACTATTAAGATCAGTTAACAGCAAAACTCTCGATGTTAAAAAATTTACTTCAACTATTTTTCCAACTAAATAACCTTTGTCTAGTACTGCCATTCCTATTTTTATTTTTTGTTTGCTTCCTTTGTTAATAATAAACGATTTTAAAAAAGGACTATCTTTATCTAATAAAACTTTTGCAAAAATATCTTCTGTAGAAAATTTTATTTCTTCAATTGTTTCTTTAAGTCTTTGATTTTCAGCAATTATATATTTATTATTCAATTCTTTTGACTTTAAAATTTGTAATTCATTTTTCGTATCCTTGTAGTCTTTGTAAAGCTGCAAGTGATCCATTAAAGAATAATAACTAATTTTGATATATTTTTCTGGTATTGAGACTATGAAAGAAGATCTATAAGCAACTTCTTTAAAGCTCATTCTAACAAAATCAATTGCCTTAAAATTAAATTTTGAAAGTGAAATTAATATTAAAGAAAAAAAAATTAGTAATAATAATGAAAATCTTTGTTGAGCACTCTTAGATAAAAAAGCTGAACGAATAGCAATTACAAAATCATCTCTACTCGGCTGCATTTTTCAAGATTAATACTCAGATAGCATAGCTGAAAAGATTTCTTCTTGATCTAAAGCTTTTCCTGTTCCAACAGCTACACATGCTAATGGGTCGTCAGCTATGTGAACTGGTAAACCAGTTTCTTTAGAAAATCTTTTATCTATATTTTTGAGTAATGCTCCTCCGCCAGTTAGAGTTAAACCCATGTCAACTAGATCTGCTGATAATTCTGGAGGTGTATTTTCTAATGCATCTTTTATTCCATTAATCATTTCTTTTAAAATACCATTAAGAGCTTCAGAAGTATCCTCTTCTGTAATACTAACCTCTTTAGGAGTTCCAGATCTTAAATCTCTTCCTTTTACAGGATAAGTGTTGTTATTAACTGGTATTGCTGTTCCAACTTCTTTTTTAATTTTTTCGGATGTGCTATCACCAATCATTAAATTATATTCTTTTCTCATATAATCCGCTAAAGCTTTATCCATTGCATCACCCGCCACTCTTAAAGATTTCGAATAAACAACTCCACCTAAAGACATGACTGCAATTTCAGTTGTACCTCCTCCAATATCTACAACCATTGATCCTGTTGCTTCTGATATTGGAAGACCTGCTCCAATAGCTGCTGCAATTGGTTCTTCAATCAACTGAACTCTTCTTGCTCCAGCAGCTAAAGCACTGTCTTGAATTGCTTTTCTTTCAACTGGCGTTGAGCCTGTTGGAACACAAATTAAAATTCTTGGATTTGCAAAGGTGCTTCTTTTATGAACTTTTTTAATGAAATATTTAATCATTTCCTCAGTTACTATAAAGTCTGCAATTACACCATCTCTTAATGGTCTAATAGCGCTTATATTACCTGGTGTTCTTCCTAACATTGTTTTTGCTTCATCACCTACAGCAAGAACAGATTTTTTTCCTTTATTATCAACTACCGCTACAACAGAAGGTTCATTTAAAACTACACCTTGTCCTTTTAATACAACTAGAGTATTTGCAGTTCCAAGGTCTATAGCCATATCTTGACTCCAAATTTTCGTTAATTTGTCTAGCATTCCCATTTTATATTCCTCTCATTTTGTTTTTTTCCAATTTTTCTTTTACTACAGTAGTTTGATCTGGCGCAGTTTTGCTTCTTTTTATAATCATTTTATTTAAAGCATTAATATAAGCATTAGCTGAAGCAACTAATGTATCAGTATCAGCGGCTTGGCCTACCGTTGTCTTTCCATTTTCTTCAATTCTAACACTCACAGTCGCTTGAGCATCTGTTCCTTCGGTTACTGCGTGAACTTGATATAATTGCAAATTTACTTCGTGCGGATATAATTTTTTTATACATTTAAAAATTGCATCGACTGGACCATCTCCTGTTTCACTTGCTTTGTTTACTTCACCAAATACTTCTAAAGTCATTTCTGCTCTTTGAGGTTCACCAGTTCCAGCAAAGACTTTCAATGATTTTAAACTTAATGCATTAATTTTATTGTCAGTAATTAAACTATCATCAACAAGAGCTAATATATCTTCATCATAAACATGTTTTTTTTTATCAGCCAAAACTTTAAATTTACCAAAAGCATTTTCTATAACATCGTCTGTTACATCAACGTAACCTAAACTAGTTAATTTATCTTTGAATGCGTGTCTACCTGAGTGTTTTCCCATGACTAAAGAAGTTTGTTTAACTCCAACACTTTCTGGTGTCATAATTTCGTAAGTATTTCTATTTTTAAGCATTCCATCCTGATGAATTCCAGCTTCATGGGCAAAAGCATTTTTTCCTACTATTGCTTTATTAAATTGAACAGGAAAACCTGTTGCATTAGAAACTATTTTTGATGCTTTGCTTAAAAGTGTTGTGTTAATTCCTGTATCATAAGGCATTAAATCATTTCTTGTTTTCATAGCCATTACAACTTCTTCGAGTGCCGCATTTCCTGCACGTTCTCCTATACCATTTATAGTGCATTCAATTTGCCTAGCTCCTGCCTGAACTCCAGCTAATGAGTTTGCAACTGCTAAACCTAAATCGTTATGACAGTGCGTAGATAAAATAGCCTTATCTATATTTGGAACTTTGTTTTGTAATGTTTGAATTATTTTTGTAAATTCAGATGGAACTGTATAGCCAACTGTATCTGGAATGTTTATTGTTCTTGCGCCACATTTAATTGCAAGTTCTACAGTTTTACACATATAATCCATATCTGTTCTAGTTCCATCTTCACATGACCATTCAACATCATCTGTAAATTTTCTTGCATAAGTAACATGCTCTTTAATTGATTCATAAACCTCTTCTGGAGATTTATTTAGCTTATGTTTCATATGTAAAGGACTAGTAGATATAAAAGTGTGAATTCTAAATCTTTGAGCATGTCTTAATGCTTCATAGCATCTATCAATATCTTTCTTTGAATGTCTTGATAATCCTGCTGGAATAGATTTTTTTAATATTTTACTAATCTCTGTTACCGCTTCAAAGTCGCCTGGAGAAGCAATTGGAAAACCTGCTTCAATTATATCAATTCCTAATTCATCAAATACTCTTGCAATTTGGATTTTTTCTTCCAAACTCATAGATGCGCCTGGAGATTGCTCACCATCTCGCATTGTTGTATCGAATATATATACTCTTTCTTTTTCAGACATTTTTATAAAAATATAGCTTGGGCATAATACAATCTATAATAGAGATTGCAATTAATTAGAAAAATTAATCTAAAATTAACTAAATTTATTTCTTATCGCTATCAACAAGTTTCTTTTTAGAAATCCAAGGCATCATTGCTCTTAATCCGGCACCTACTTTTTCAACTGGATGATCAGCCAATTTTTCTCTAGTTTTTAAGAAATTCTTTTGACCTTTCTTACATTCATCCATCCACTCTTTAGTAAATTTACCTGACTGAATATCTGCAAGTACTTCTTTCATTCTTTTTTTTGTTTCTTCTTTATTGATAATTCTTGGACCTGTTACATACTCTCCATACTCTGCGGTATTTGAAATAGAATAATTCATATTCGCAATTCCACCTTCATATATTAAATCAACAATTAATTTAACTTCATGAACAGTTTCAAAATATGCCATTTCAGGTTCATAGCCTGCTTCAACTAAAGTTTCATAACCATTTTTAATTAATTCTACTAACCCACCACATAAAACAGTTTGTTCTCCAAATAAGTCTGTTTCAACTTCATCTTTAAATGTTGTTTCAATTATTCCGGATCTACCACCTCCAACTGCGGATGCATATGACATAGCAAGGTCTCTAGCTTTTCCAGATCCATTTTGGTGGACAGCAAATAAACAAGGAACGCCTCCACCTTTTTCAAATTCACTTCTAACCAAATGACCTGGTCCTTTTGGAGCAACCATAAATACATCCAAATCTTTTCTTGCTTTAATTAAATCGTAATGAATATTTAATCCGTGCGCGAATGCAATTGAAGTTCCTTCTCTAACTCTTTGCTCAATATGATTTTTATAAATCGTAGCTTGTAATTCATCTGGTGTTAAAATCATTACAACATCTGCCCACTCCGCAGCATCTGATAAATTCATAACTTTAAGTCCTTTTGACTCTGCTTTTGCTTTACTTGAGGATCCTTCTCTTAGTGCAACTACAACTTCTTTAACGCCGCTGTCTTTTAAATTAAGTGCATGAGCATGCCCTTGGCTACCGTAACCAAAAATTGCTATTTTTTTATTTTTAATTAAATTTACATTAGTATCTTTTTCATAAAACATTTTCATAAATATCTCCTTATCTAAATATTTCCGAACCTCTTGTCATCGCTACAGCTCCAGTTCTTGACAAGCTTACCAGTCCTAGTTTTTTTAAATTCTTTGACATTAAATCTATTTCTCTTCTCAAAGCTGTTATCTGAATAACACATGATTTTTTTGTTTTATCCAATATTACAGCATTAAACTTTTTACAAGCATTTATAGCTTTTTTTCTTTTAGATTCGTTACCAACCACTTTAAAAAGTGCCATTTCTTTAAAAATTACATTTTTATCATTTCTCATAAAGTCAGCCACTTTATGAACTGGTACTAATTTTTTCAGTTGTAGTTTAATTTGTTCAATAACTTGGGGTGTTCCAGTGGTTACAATTGTAATTCTAGATATATTTAATTTTGGATCAATCTCTGCAACCGCTAAAGACTCTATATTGTAACCTCTTCCTGAAAATAAACCAACTACTCTAGCTAAAACTCCTGCTTCGTTGTCTACCCAAACTACTATTATATGAGTATCAAATTTTCCTTGTTTGCCAGGAATACTATAAGCAGATTTAGATTGTACCATTATACTAATATTTTTCCTTTCCCGGTTATTTTCTTTTCTTTTTTATCATTTGGACCAAGTAACATCTGATTATGTGGTTTTCCAGAAGGTATCATTGGATAGCAATTTTCAACCTTATCTACGCGACAATCAAAAATCACTGGTCTTTCAGTGTTAATCATTTCAATGATTTTATCATCAAGTTCTTCAGGTGTTGTTGCTCTTAAACCGACACAACCATATGCTTCTGCTAACTTAACAAAATCTGGCAATGCTGCGGTATAACTTTCAGAATAATTTTTATCATGCAATAGTTCCTGCCATTGACGGACCATGCCCATGTATTCATTGTTTAAAATAAATATTTTAATAGGTAGACTATATTGAACTGCAGTAGACATTTCTTGCATAGTCATTAAAACTGAAGCCTCTCCAGCTATATCAATAACTAATTTATTTGGATGGGCAACCTGAACTCCAACAGCTGAAGGTAAACCATAACCCATTGTGCCTAATCCACCTGAAGTCATCCATCTGTTAGGTTTATTAAATTTATAATGTTGAGCAGCCCACATTTGATGTTGTCCAACCTCAGTTGTAATATAAGTATCTTTATTTTTTGTTAACTCATAAAGCCTTTGAACTGCATACTGTGGTTTAATAGTTTCAGTACTATTGACAAAATCAAGAGAACGAATTGATCGCCATTTTTCAATTTTTTCCCACCATTTTGAAATTTTTTGTTTATTTGATTTTGCAAAATTTTGTTTTTTCTTTTTTATTGTTTTTATTGCAGAATTTATAACCTCAGTCACATCACCAACAATTGGTAAATCTACTTTTACATTTTTATTTATTGAAGATGGATCAATATCTATATGTACTTTTTTTGATTTAGGTGAAAACTCATCTAATTTTCCAGTAATCCTATCATCAAATCGAGCCCCAATATTTATCATCAAATCACATTCGTGCATTGCATTATTTGCTTCATAAGTCCCATGCATACCAAGCATCCCTAAAAATTGATTATCATCACCTGGAAATGCACCGAGACCTTGCAAAGTTGATGTAATTGGAAATCCGGTTGCATAAACTAGTTCTCTTAATAATGTGCTCGCCTTTGGACCTGAATTAATTACTCCTCCTCCAGTGTAAAATATTGGTTTTGATGATTTGTTCATTAAATTAATCAGTTTATCTATTTCTGATTGATTAAAATAGTTTTGAGTTTTGCCATTTAATTTTTTTTGCTTCTTATATTTGCTGTAATTTGTTTTTTGAAATTGAATATCTTTTGGAATATCCACTAAAACTGGTCCAGGTCTTCCTGTTGTTGCAACTTCAAATGCTCTATGAATAGTTTTAGCAAGATCTTTTACATCTTTGACTAGCCAGTTATGTTTTGTGCACGGTCTTGTAATACCAGTAGTATCACACTCTTGAAATGCATCTGTTCCTATTAAATGAGTTGGTACCTGTCCTGATATACAAACAATTGGTACGGAATCCATGTATGCATCTGTTAAAGCAGTTACTATGTTTGTCGCTCCAGGTCCAGACGTCACTAAAGCAACACCTGCTTTTCCAGTTGATCTTGCATATCCTTCTGCAGCATGTCCAGCTCCTTGTTCGTGCCTTACTAAAAAATGTTTAATAGAAGGAAAATTTTTTAATTCATCGTATATTGGTAGAACTGCACCGCCTGGATAACCAAAAATAACATCTACTTTTTGATCTTCCAAACATTTGAATACTATTTCTGCTCCTGAATATAATTTTGACATTCGGCTAATCTAGCTGAAGTTGTGCTAATAGGTCAAGTTTAAGAGAGGTTTATTTAAAAAATTTTCTTGTCAAAACCACATTAAGTGGATCAATAAACTGCCAGGAGCTCATGTGCTTGCGGGACCAAGTAGATTGCCTTTTTGCATATTGTCTTGTTTTTATACTAATTTTTTCTTTTGTTTCTAATAATGTTGCTTTTTTTTTTAAATATTCGTCAATTTCCCTAATTCCTATAACCTTATTTGCGCTGTTATCCTTTTTAACTTTTAAAGAGTTAAATTTTTTCACTTCTTTTTCGACATCACTAGCAAACATTCTGTCTACTCTCTTATTAATTCGATCAATCAATATATTTCTTGGAATATCAAAGTATATTTTAATAAAATCTTTGTTTTCAAAGTGTTTTTTTGTTTTTTTAAACCAATCTATCATTGAAACTTTGGTAAATTTTTTTATTTCATATGCTCTTAAAGTTCTTTGAGAATCTTGCGGATTAAAATGGTTTTTAATTTTTGGGTCAATTTTTAATAATTTTTTATAAAATTTTTTCTGTCCAATTTTGCTATGTTCTATACGTATCGAATTTCTAAATTTTAATGGAATATTTGGTATTTTAGCAAGCCCATCAACTAATGATTTAAAATAAAGTCCTGTACCACCAACTAGAATAGGAATTTTACCTTTTGCTTTAATTTGTTTTATTTTAACTAAAGTTAATTTAAGCCATTCTCCAGTCGAAAAATTTTTTTTAACACTTAAGAAACCATACAAATGATATTTAATTTTACTGTTGTTTGATGGTCTAGCAGTTAATATTTTAAGTTCTTTATAAACTTGCATGCTATCTGCATTTATTATTTCGCCACCGATTTTCATTGCTAATTTATCTGCTTGTTCAGATTTGCCAGAAGCTGTAGGACCTGAAATTAATATAATTTTGGACTGGATGTCCATCTATTATTTAATCTTTACACCAATATAACGTTTTTGGTTTTGGTTGTTGTAAATTACAATTAAAATTGTTTGTTCAGAACTTTTTATTGCGGATTTTATAATATTTTTTAAATCGCCAATTGTTTTTATTTTTTTCTTTTGAACTTCAACAATAACATCATTTAATGATAAGAAGTTTATTGGACTATTTTTTTTGATTTCAGTTATGACAACTCCTGTTGTATCTTTAGGAAGATTTCTTTTTTCGATATCTTCTTTTGTAAGATTTCTAACATTAATTTTTAATTCCTCTATTTCTCCTATTTTTGGTTTCTCAACTTTTTTAGGTTTAGGTTTAAAATCTTCAGAAGTTTCTAATCTCCCTAATGTAATTTTTTTGCTTAATTCTTTTTTATTTCTCCAAATTTTTACATTTACTGTTTTGCCAACTTTTGTTTGTGCTACTATTAATGGTAGTTCTTTCATTTCACTAATTTTATTTCCATCAAACTCTAATATTATATCTCCCGATTTTATACCTGCTTTGTCAGAAGGACTATCGGGCGCAACACTAGCAACTAAAGCACCTCTTGGTTTGTCTAATTTTTCAACTTCTGCAATTTCTTTTGTTACATCTTGAATTCTTACTCCAAGCCATCCTCTTTTAGTTTCGCCATATTTAATTAACTGATCAATTACAATTTTCGCACTGTTTGAAGGTATTGCAAAACCTATTCCAATTGATCCGCTTTGACCTAAAATTGCTGTATTAATTCCAATTACATCGCCATTCATGTTAAACAATGGGCCACCTGAATTTCCTACGTTGATAGATGCATCGGTTTGAATAAAATCTTCATATCTAGATAAACCAATACTTCTATTTCTCGCAGAAATAATTCCTGCTGTCACTGTTCCTCCTAAACCAAAAGGATTTCCTATTGCTATAACCCAATCACCAATTCGTGCTTTATCAGAGTCACCAAATTTAACAGGAGCAAACTTATCAGTAGAATTGATTTGAAGTACTGCTATATCCATTTCTGGATCAGCCCCTAATATTTTAGCTTGATATTCTTTATCTCCATTTACTCTTACTACAATATCTTCAGCTCCTTGAATAACATGATTATTTGTTATCACAATTCCTTTAGCATCAATTATAAAACCTGATCCTAAAGCAGATGTTTTTCGTTGTTGTGGTGTTCCAAAATCTTTAAACATGTCTTCAAATGGCGACCCTGGAGGAAATTGAAATGGAAAAGGATTAGCATTTGTTGTAATTGTTTGAGTGGTTGAAATATTAACTACCGATGGCATTAGTTGCTCTGCAAGATCAGCAAAAGACTCTGGAAAAGATTTTGAATAAGCGATGTTTATAAAATTTATAAATAAAAATATTGGAATTAAAAATTTAAATAAATTTTTTTTCATTATCTTTTAATGTACCAAATTATTACAAAACCAATTAAAGCAAATAAAAAACCACCTATTCTTAGTTGCTTTTCATTAATCTCATTAATTTTTAACAACATATTTTTCATTTTTGATGGAAATAAGGCATATAAAATACCTTCTATAAACAAGAAAAGACCAAACGCTATGATCAACTCTTTCATGATAAATTTTTATTGATTTGATTTAGGATTTGTATTTCCAAAAAATTTAAAGAAGTCACTGTCTGGTGATAATATTAAAGAAGTCTCGCCACCTATCAATGCTCTCTCGTAAGCTTGCATAGCTCTGTAAAATCCAAAAAATTCTGGATCTTTTCCAAATGCATTAGCAAATATTTTATTTCTTTGGCCGTCTCCTTCACCTTTCATGATTTCAGATTTTTTTTCTGCATCTGCCAAAATTACTGTTACTTCTTTATCAGCTGTGGAAGTAATTGTTACTGCCATCTCTGCGCCTCTCGCTCTAAACTCTTTTGCTTCTCTTTCTCTTTCGGTCTGCATTCGTCTATAAATTGCTTCACTGTTAGCTTGCGGAAGGTCAGCTCTTTTTATTCTAACATCAACAATTTTAATTCCAAAATTTTCAGCTTCATTATTTACTCCTTCTTGTATTAAAGTCATTTGCTTTGTTCTGTCTTTAGATAATAAAGTTTGTAATTCTTGTTGACCTAAAACATTTCTTATTCTTGAATTTATAATTGTTGATAGTCTTGATCTTGCTACTCTTTCATTTCCAACTGAAATATAGAATTTTAATGGATCAACTATTTGGAATCTTGCAAACGCATCAACTATTAATCTTTTTTGGTCTGATGCAATTACTTCTTCTGGTGGTGTATCCAGATTAAGAATTCTTTTATCTAAGAATACAACGTTTTGAATAAAAGGAATTTTAAAATTTAATCCAGGTTTTGTAATAATTCTTTTTGGGTCACCAAATTGTAAAACAATTGCTTGATTTACTTCTTTAACTATAAAGATAGAAAAAAATGCCACTGCAGCTATTATAATTATTACTGGTAAAATAAATTTAGAATTTTTCATTAGTTTGTTCCTGTTTTTAACTCCTGCAATGGTAAATATGGTACTACACCAGAACCTGAATTTTTATCTATTATAATTTTATTAATGTCAGCTAAGACCTTTTCCATTGTTTCTAAATACATTCTTTCTTGAGTAACTTTTTTTGCTTTTGCATATTCGTTGTATATTGAAACAAATCTACTTGCTTCACCTTCTGCCTTTGCTACAACTTCTTTTTTGTATGCTTCTGCAGCTTGTAAAATTTTTGCCGCTTCCCCTCGTGCTCTTGGGATTACATCGTTAGCATATGCTTCGGCTTCATTTTTAGATCTTTCCATATCAGCTCTTGCTGCTTGTACATCTCTAAAAGCATCGATTACTTGATCAGGTGGGTCTGCCTTTTGGGTTTGAACTTGTGTTACTTCTATACCGCTATTGTACTCGTCTAATATATTTTGAATTATTGCTTGTGATTCTATTTCTATTGCCGATCTACCCTCAGTTAAAATTGGTTGAATTCTACTTTTAGCTATTACTTCTCTCATTGCGGTTTCTGCGGCTGCTTTTACAGTTCCTTGGGGGTCTTGAATTTTAAATAAAAATTTTCCTGCATCTTTTATTACCCAAAAAACAGAAAAATCTATATTAACTATATTTTCATCCCCAGTTAACATTAAGCTTTCTTCAGGAACATCTGCAACTCCGGAAGAAGTAAAACCCGTGTCCCTTTCAGATCTAAATCCAATATCAATTCTGTTAACTTTTGTAACTTTAGGAGTTAGAACTGATTCTATTGGAAAAGGAATATGATAATTTAATCCAGGTTGAGTTGTTGAAACAAATTTTCCAAACCTTAAAACAACTCCCTGTTCGTCTGGTAAAACTCTATACAAACCAGATAGTGCCCAAATAATAACTAAAATAATTAAGCCTAAAAAGATTGGTTTATTTCCTCCTTTTGCTCCACCCGGTAAAATTTTGTTTATTTTGTCTTGAAGGTTTTTAATTATTTCATCAATGTTTGGTGGTGTAGGACCTCTCCTAAATCCGCCATTTCCACCTCCTCCTGGAGGTGATCCCCATGGACTTCCACCTCTTCCTTTAAAATCATCAACCATGACACTCTATATAGTGTCTTTATATTTAAAAACAAGATAAGTTGAATTTAAGTTAATGTGGTAAAATGTACTAAATAAAGCAATGAAACCAAAAACCTTTGTAAAAAACCCTATCAATGGAACAAAATTCACAATTGCTATTTCAAGTGCAAAAGGAGGAGTTGGCAAATCAACTTTTGCTTCAAATATATCTATAGCTCTAAGTAAATTAGGCTGCAAAGTTGGATTGTTAGATGCTGACATATATGGACCATCTTTACCAAAATTATTTTCTATAAATCACAAACCTGAAAGTGACGGAAAAAATTTAAAACCAATTTTAAAGTATGAAATTCAATGCATGTCCATAGGATTTCTTACTGAAGAACAAACACCAATGATCTGGAGAGGTCCTATGGTTACAAGCGCTATCAAAACTTTTACCCAAAAGGTTTCTTGGAAAAATTTAGATTTTATTATAGTCGATATGCCACCAGGCACAGGTGATACTCAATTAACTTTTTCACAAGAAATTAAAATGGATGGTGTAATAATAGTTTCAACTCCACAAGAAATAGCTCTTCAAGATGTAAAAAGAGGAATTAAAATGTTTGACAAACTTGGAGTTAAAATAATCGGCTTAATTGATAATATGAGTTATTTTGTTGGTGATGATAACAAAAAATATCCTATATTTGGAGAAGGTGGAGTTAAAAAAACTGCTGAAGAATTTAATAAAGAATTTTTAGGAGAAATACCTATTGAACCTGAAATTGGTAAATTAGGAGATCTCGGAACTCCGATTGTTCACTCTAAACCTGAAAATAAAATTTCAAAAATATATCTTGAGCTTGCTAAAAAAATTAAATCAACTTATCTTTTAAATTAAAAGCTTCCATTAATTCATTCCACTCTCTCTTTGATAATCCTGAATCTTCAACATTTATTTTTTCACCTTTAATAAGTTTTTGAATTATTTTTTTTCCTTTCGAAGAAACTTCTGTTCCTCCCACTCTGTAATCCATAAAAGCTTCATATGTTATTGGAACCCATTTTTTTACAGTGTCTAACATTGCGTTTGCGTACTCTCTAATCTCGTATTGCGCATGATGATCGGCACGCAATCTTAAGAAATTCATTAAATTTAATAAATCTGTTTTCCAATACCATTGTGTATAAGTGTTTAAAGTTAAATTCATTCTTGCAAGTTCTCTTGCAAGTCCAGTAGCATTTTCGTCAATTATACTTCCATCATATTTTTCATTTAGCATGGTTTCATAATTATTATAAGTTTGTTCAGCATCATTTTTTAGTAGATCTAAAACTTTTTTTGCCTGATCTCCTTTGAGAACATCTCCTCTGCCTTGTCTGTTATTTTGAGATTGGGCTGCTAAATGTTCAGCAGCAGGTAAATAAAATTCCTTATCTAAAATTGAATATCTTGCTGAATATTCATTTACATTAGCTGTTCTATGTCTAATCCACTGTCTTGCTATAAAAATAGGAAGTTTAATATGATACTTAATTTCACACATTTCAAATGGTGTGCTGTGCCAATGCCTCATTAAATATTTAATCAATCCTGAGTCTGTTGAAACTTTTTTTGTTCCTTTTCCATAAGAAACTCTAGCTGCCTGAACAATCGATGTGTCGTCTCCCATGTAATCAATTACTCTTATGAAACCATGATCCAATATTGGAATTACTTCATATAAAACTTTTTCTAACTCTGGAGCAGTTACTCTTTTTGTTTTATTTTCTTGAGACTGTTGATCTTTAATTTCTTGCTTTTGTTCTTTAGTTAAATTCATGAATAAAATATGTTGAATCTCTTTAATTTACTTTTATATTAAAGATGTTGGATTTCCAACTATGACGATAAACGAATTTCGTAATAACCATTGCGGACGTGGGGGCAGTACCCACCACCTCCACCAAATTCAACTTATGGGGGTGAACTAGGATCGACGGGTGACTAAAGGCTATTCTTTCGTTCGGTATTGTTCCGCCGTAAAGGGCAAATTATAAATGCTAACGAAAGTTACGCACTTGCAGCTTAATTAATTTATTAATTAAGTTACGGGGTCCGGGGCACCTGGCAACAGAACGCCCCTTTAATATAAAATTTTAGATTCACTTTATAAATTTTGATAAGTTTGGTTTAAAATATTTGGGTCCCTTCATTACTTTTCCATCTTTATTATAGATAGGTTTTCCATTTTCATCTAATTTACTCATATTTGACAATTGAACCTCTTCAAAACAATTATCAAGATTTACACCAAAAGCATGTCCTGCTCCATAAGTTACATACAAGATATCAGTCAAGGCATCAATTGCCTCTTTTAAATCTTGTTTTTTTATTGCTTCTTTAAATTCTTCTAATTCTTCATTAATTAAGCTAATTCTTAAATTATTTATTTTTTCTGAACTTAACCCTGGAGTAGTCTTTACTTCTTGGCCAAAAGTTTTCATAAATAATCCAACTTTTTCAAAATTTGTCATAATGCTCCTATATGATTCTTTTATTTTTTATTGTATAAGAATTTACAGTTGTGTCCAAAAAAAGCAAACATAGAAAAGAATTTGATACCATTGGAAGTATCAATGTACCATCAAACAAATATTGGGGTGCATCTACTCAAAGATCAAAAAAATATTTTGATATTGGTGATTTTCTAGTTAGACCCATTTTAATAAAATCTATTGCTATAATTAAAAAAGCAGCAGCAATAACAAATTTTAAAAACAAAGACATAAATAAAAAAGTATCAACTGCAATCGTAAAAGCATCAAATGAAATTATTCAGGGGAGACTAGCAGACAACTTTCCTTTAAAAGTTTGGCAAACAGGGTCTGGAACACAAACTAACATGAATGTTAATGAGGTTATATCTAATAGAGCAATTGAAATAATGGGTGGAAAAAAAGGAACCAAAAAACCAGTTCATCCTAATGACCACGTAAATAAATCGCAATCTACTAATGATGTTTTTCCTACTGCTATGCACATTGCTATTGCACTGCAAACAAATAATATGCTTTTGCCATCATTAAACTTATTAAACAAAGAACTGAAAAAAAAAGTAAAACAATTTAAAAAAATCGTAAAAATAGGAAGAACCCATTTGCAAGATGCAACTCCAATATCTTTAGGCCAAGAATTTTCTGGATATCAATCTCAATTAGAAAAATGTATTCATAGAATTAAAAATGCACTTGATGAAATTTATTATTTAGCTCAAGGTGGAACTGCTGTGGGCACAGGAATAAATACAAAAAGAAATTTTGATAAAAAAATTGTTAATGAAATTAAAAAAATTACAAAACTTCCCTTTAAAACGGCAAAAAATAAATTTGCTGCGCTTGCTGCCCACGATGCTATAGTTAATTTTTCCGGAACTCTAAACACTACTTCTGTTTGTCTGATGAAAATTGCTAACGACATAAGATTTTTAGGTTCAGGACCTAGAGCAGGTTATGGAGAACTATTGTTACCTGAAAATGAACCAGGATCATCTATAATGCCAGGAAAAGTGAATCCAACTCAATGTGAAGCTGTTACTATGGTTTGTGTAAAAGTGATAGGAAACCACAATGGAATAACAATGGCTGGATCACATGGACATTTTGAATTAAATGTTTTTAAACCATTAATTATACACAACGTTCTTCAATCAATTCAAATATTATCGGATAGTACGAAAAATTTTTCCAAATATTGTATAAGTGGTCTCAAAGCAAATAGAGTAAAAATAAAAGAACATTTAGATAATTCATTAATGTTAGTTACTGCTTTGTCTCCAATTATTGGTTATGATAATGCGGCGCGTATTGCAAAAAAAGCATTAAAAAATAAAACAACTTTAAAAGCTGAAGCTCTGAAGTCAGGACTAATCAAAGAAAACGAATATGATAAAATTGTTGATCCACAAAAAATGATTAGACCCCTTTGATGTTAAAAAATAATTTGTTAACAAAGTTTCTAAAAGTATTTAAATTTTGAAATATATTTTTTTTACTTAAAAATAAATTTAATTCATTCAATATATTTTCGTTTTCTGGGTCATCCATTTCTTTATCAAAATAAATTTGTAAAAGTTCTATTTGCTCATTATCTAAGTTAAATTTAATGCTAAAAAAAATCTTATTTATCTCATCTCTATATCTTAGTGGAACTTGAAAAAATCTATAAAAACTATTTTTATTTTTAATACTTACAAAAAATTCACCGTAAAATTCTGGAAAATTATTTGTATAAATAACTTCACATCTTACACATTTTAGTTCCCCAAAATTTGCAAGATCAACTGTTGAATTATCAAAATTAATTAACTCATTAAAAAAAACTGATTGAATTTTGGCTTTTTTTAAAATTTTTGAATTAGATATATCATTTATTTT
>CACANS010000013.1 GCA_902533945.1 uncultured Pelagibacteraceae bacterium
TTCTATTAATTTTTTTTGATTTTTTATTTTTTTTAACTTTATTTTTCATTTTAGTACGTGTCAGCTGATTTTATCAATTATTTATTGATAAATATAGTCTCTTCTATAAGGAACTGAGTTAATTTTTTTTGACAGCTGTAATTGAAATACAACCAGATCACCCCATTTAAAAGCCATCTCACAACTTGCAAGATAAAATTCCCACATTCTAAAAAATTTCTCATCAAACATGGCTAGAACTTCATTCTTTTTTCCTAAAAATCTCTCTTTCCAAAGTCTAAGTGTATAAGAGTAATGCATTCTCAACACCTCCATATCACTTAATATAAGACCTGATTTCTCAATCGGTTCTGCAATTTCGCTTAAACTAGGCGTATATCCTCCTGGAAAAATATATTTTGTAATCCAAGGATGTGGGTCTTTTGGGGATTCTATTGATCCAATTGTATGTATTAGTGCTACTCCCTCATCATTTAAAAGTTTATTTACAGTTTTAAAAAAACTTTTATAAAACTTTCTTCCTACATGTTCAAACATTCCAACACTTACAATTCTATCAAATTTTTCATTTAATTCTCTATAATCCATTAATTTGAATCTTACTTGATTTTCAAGATTCATTTCTTTTACTTTTTTTTGGCTGTATTGCAGTTGATTTTTTGAAAGAGTAATTCCTAAAACTTCACATTTAGTTTTTTTTGCTATTTCAATGGCCAGTGATCCCCAGCCAGATCCTATATCTAGAACTTTTTGATTTGGCTTTAAATTTAGCTTTTTAATTATGTGTTCCATTTTATTATTTTGAGCAGTCTCTAAGCTATCATTTTCACTTTTAAAATATGCACAAGAGTACAATCTCTTTTCATCCAAAAATATGTCATAAAGTTTTTCAGAAATATCATAATGATGTGAAACATTTTTTTTCGAATTATTAACTAAATTAAAATTTGTTAAATATCTATAAGTACCTTTAATCTTCTTAATAATCTTTGCATAACTGTTTATTTCCTTTTTCCCAATATTTTTTAAAGCCATGTTTAAAAATTCTGTAATTGTTCCATTTTCAATTACTAAAGAACCATTTGTGTATGCTTCCCCAAAATATAGATCTGGCAGCAAAAGCAATTTGTAATGTAAACTTTTATCAAATAATCTTATTTTGATTGGGTTATTTTTTTTTGGTTTTCCAATTACAAATTCTTTTGAATTTGCATCAATTAATACAAAACCATCTTCTTTAAAAAGATCTTTCAAAAAACTTACTAAATTCATCTAACTTATTTTTAAATTATCAATATTAAAGTCTAATTTATCTAAATCTTCAAACAATTTTTTTTTATCTTTTTCTGGTAACAAGCTAAGTATAGGTAAAATATTTTCAAAAGATTTATCTTTTTTTGATAAAAATGTATGAAGTGCTGAAATTAAATTATATTTATCAAACACTTGTCTTACTTTGCATAATTTTTCATTAGCTGTTTGGGTATTGTTTTTATAAAAATCATCGTAAACTTTTCTTGATAATGATGCAGTTACATTACATGTGGCTGTTATTATCCCAGAACAACCAAGTTTTAAGCCCTTAAGTAGCTTTACCTCCGATCCAGGAAAAATTGAAAAATTTTTAATTTTTAATGTTTCAAACAAATTATATGAACTATCTTTAACTCCAACAATTTGTTTTGGAAATTTTTCAACTAATTTTTCGACACATTCTTTGCTAAACTTATATCCACAAAGTTTTTCAAAATTATATAATATAATTCTGCAATCTTTTATTTGTTCTATGATTTTTGAATAATAATTTACCACATCTTCATCACCATATTTATAGTATGCTGGTGGCATTATTAAAAAGTCTTTAAACTTTAATGTTCTAGATATTTTTATTAAATTAATTGTTTCAGTTAATGAATTAAGTCCAGTTCCAATAATATATTTTGCATTAAATTTACTTTTAGATAATTTATTAATTAATTGAATTTTTTCACTTACTGAGATTAACTGTGATTGACCAGTACTTCCAAATATTGCTACACCATGACAGCCAGCATCAATGAGATTTTCTGCATGATGAATGGTTTTGTCAATATTTAGGCCTAAGTTTTTATCAAGTATAGATAATGAAGCCGCATAAATGCCTTTAATTTCAGTCATAAATAAAAATTTAAAGTATTATAACTTATATTAAATTAAAAAATAAATTTAATTTATGAAAATTGGTGTTTTTTTAAACTATGTTGGTCTTGGATCAAACTTGCTGCACTTAAGCTATTGTCATCAAATAGCAAAGAAATATGGGTCCATTACTATAATAACTTTATGTGAAAATTTAAAAATGGTACTAGAAGATGATCCATTAATTGAAAATGTAATTTTTATTGAAGGAAAAAAATATAGAAGATTATTAGATATAATTGAATTAAGTAGAAAATTAAAAGTAAACTCTTTTAACAAATTGTATATATTTTATCCAAGTATACGAACTTATTTGGCTGCAAAATTGGCAAATATTAAAGAAGTGTATTCTTATCCATTTTTAAAAAAAAAAAAATTGCACCTAGTTAATGCAGCAAAAGAATTTACTGAAAAATATTTAGCAATTAACAACTGTCCTACAGAAACTAGTTTATTCATCGGGGAAAATAAAAAGAAAATTGCAAAAAAAAATATTAATGAAAATATTTATAATATAATAATTGGAGCTGGCTCTTCTGGACCAACTACTAAATGGGGTGAAAAAAATTATATTGATCTCATAAATAAATTAAATTTAAAAGATAATTATTTTTTTTATATTTTATGTGGCCCTAACGAAAAAAACTTATCTGATAAAATAATTTCAAATATAAATAAAAAAAATTGTATTTCGTTAGCGAACAAAAATATTTCTGAAATTATACCCTTAATTTCTTTGTGCAAAATGTACGTAGGCAACGACTCGTTTGGACAACATGTGGCCTCACAATGTAATATTCCAAGTTTAATCTTGTTATTAGATACTCCAAAAGCTTATTCTGACTATAGTAAAAATCAATATCAAATTATTCCCGAAGGCGAAGATATAAAAGAAATTGAGCATAACTCTGCACTCAATCCTAATTCAATAACAGTAGATCAAGTTTACAACAAAATATTAGAATTAAAAAATTAATTTAATGTTTTTAATATTAATTCTTTTGCTTCGTTAACTATAGCTGATAGACGTGAAGTTTCTGGAGAAACATCAGGATGAATTTTTTTTTGTATTTTTGTATGAGCTTTTTTAACATCTTCTTTAGTCACATTTTTATTTATATCTAAATTTAAAATTTTATAAGCTTCTTCAATAGACAAACTCGACATATTGTTAAAATCATTTTGTTTTTTGAAAGAAAATCTTCCCGATTTTTTTAAAGTTTGTATTAATCTAAATAAACCAATTAGCTGATAAATAGTAAGTCCTTTTAGTTTAATGATGCCAAGACTAAGCAAAATTAAAGGTAAAGAAAGTAAAAATCTTCCTCCAAACGCAAATAAAATTGCTAAAATTAATGAAATAATAAAAATTGAAAATCTAACAATTTTACTTATTTTTTTAGTTGAAGCATTTGCTATAAATCTAAGCAATAAATAGCAGATGACAAAAATAATAAGTGAATAAATTATAATATTCATATATCAAAGTTTTTTATGAAAATACCACAACTTCAAAAAAAACCAGAAACAAAATCTTACCATAATACTACTTGGGAAGACAATTATAGCTGGATACATCAAGAAAATATTCTTGAGGTACTAAAAGATAGTTCAAAATTATTACCAGAAGTTAGAAAATATCTTGAGGAAGAAAATAAATTTACCGAGTTTCATTTAAAAGATACAAAAAAAATTCAAAAGGAATTATTTAATGAAATAAAAGGAAGAATAAAACTAAATGACGAGTCTATACCTTTTAAAGATAAACATTATGAATATTGGACTAAAACAACTGAAAAAGGGAATTATTCTATAAAATTAAGAAAAAAAATTGGATCGGATAAAATCGAAGAAATTTGGAATGGTGACTTCGAAAAAGAAAAACTTAAAACTGAATATTTTGGCGTTGGAGACCTTGAAGTTTCATGGAACGATAGACTACTTGCTTACTCTCTAGATCTGAGAGGATCAGAATACTATACTATTCATGTAAGGGATATATTTACAAATGAACCCGTTGCTGAAAAGATTGAAGAAACATCAGGATCTATTTTATTTAGTCTAGATGACAAATATATATTTTATTCTAAACTTGATAAAAATCATAGACCGAGAAAAATTTTTAGACATGAATTAGGAACATCAACAAAAAATGATCTTTTGATTTTTGAAGAAAAATCTGAAGCATTTACAGTAGGCATTGGATTAAGTTCTGACGAAAAATATTATTTTATTACCAGCTCAGATCATAATACCTCAGAACAATATTATTTTGCAGTAAATGAAACAAAGCCTCAGCCCAAGCTAATGCGGAAAAGAGAAAAAGGTATTATCTATAGTATAAATTCTTGGAGTGGATACTTTTATATGCATACAAATAAAGGTGCTGAGGATTTTAAAATAGATAAAACAAATGATATTAGTTTTGTTAAATGGGAATCCTATATTCCAGCAAAGGATGAAACACTTATCGGTGGTTTAACTTTCTTAAACAATTGGATTATAAGATCTGAGGTAACAAACGCTTTAGGTAAAATTTTTGTTAAAAACTTAAAGAATGAAAAAGAAGAAGAGCTTATTTTTTCCGATGAGAAAGTTTTCGATAGTGGTGTCTCATTGGTACAGAAAGATAAAAATACTGATTTAGTTCATATCTCATACTCAACACCAAAAACTCAGTCACGGGTATATTTATATAATTTAAAATCAAAAGAAAAAAAATTAGTGAAAGAACAAATTATTCCATCGGGTCATAATCCAGATGATTATATTGTAGAAAGATTTGATTGCGACTCCCATGATGGAAGAAAAGTTCCAATTACGATTATAAGGCATAAAAAAACTAATATCGACGGAAATGCAAATTTATTACTATACGGCTATGGATCATATGGAAATTCAATGTCTCCAAGTTTCTCTTCGACAAGATTGAGTTTAGTTAATAGAGACATTATTTGGGTTACAGCGCATATTAGAGGTGGATTAGAAAGAGGCATGAAATGGTGGAAAGAAGGAAAACTTTTAAATAAAAAAAATACTTTTGAAGATTATATAGCTGCAGCAAAATTTTTAATTGAAAAAAAATATACTTCAAAAGGAAAAATAATTGGTATGGGTGGGTCTGCAGGTGGCCTATTGATGGGTGCGGTAGTTAATAAAGCTCCAGAATTATTTTCAGGTATTGTGATGGCAGTACCTTTTGTTGATAGTCTAACAACGAATTTAGATCACTCTTTGCCACTTACAGTAGGTGAGTTTGACGAATTTGGTAATGCAAAAGATAACAAGGAACACTTTGAATATATTTATTCATATGCTCCATATAATAATATAAAAAAAATGGACTATCCTAATATTTTAATAACAACCAGCTTAAGTGATAATAGGGTTTTATTTGATGAACCTGCTAAATTTACAGCAAAACTAAGAGATTATAAAACAGATAACAATTTATTACTTCTAAAAACAGAAATGAATGCTGGTCATGGAGGAAAATCTGGTAGAGATGGGGCTATAGAGGAAATAGCTTTTGACTATGCATTTGTATTAAAGATCACAAAAAAACTAGTTGATGTCTGATCTATTTTTAAATGCAGAAAATAAAGTACCATCATCTAAATTTTCAATTTCTCCCCCGACAGGCAATCCTTGAGCTAATTTTGTAATTTTAATATTTAAATCTTTTAAAATATCCTTAATGTAAAATGCTGTAGTTTGTCCTTCTACAGTTGCGCTAGTTGCTAAGATTACCTCATCAATATTATTTTTTTTAACTCTATCAACAAGAGAATCTAGCAATAAATCTTTTTTCTGATTTTTTTTAATCGAGCTTATTGTTCCTCCAAGAATATGAAAATATCCTTTAAATATATTTGAACTTTCAATGGACCATTGGTCTGAAATCGTTTCTATAACGCAAATTTTATTTAATTTTTGTTTATTATTTTCACAATTTGAACAATTGATTTTTTTTGATTTTAAAGTTCCACAGTATGGACATCTAATAATATGATCATAAAATTCCAATAAATATTTAGACAGAGGTTGGAGTATTTCACTTCTATTATTTATAAGTTTTAATATTATTCTTTTAGCAGATTTTGGACCTAAACCTGGTAATTTTGATATAATTTTTACAAGATTATCTATTTCATCTAAAGTTTGCATAAAATTTACAATGGCCACTTAAAACCAGGTATTCCTAAGCCGCCTGTGGCTTTAGAAATCTCTTCAGATGTCTTTGATTTAAGTTGGGATTTTGCATTATTAAATGCAGCAATTATTAAATCAATTAAAATATTTTTGTCTTCTTTATAAGCTTCATCTGAAATTTCAATATTTACTATTTCACTATCTCCATTAATAGTAATCTTTACTGAATTATTACCCGATACACCTGATGCTTCTATATTCTTAATTTTTTCTTGGCTATCTTTTATTTTAGCTTCTATTTCTTTTGCTTGGCTAATAATTTTAGTAAAATCATTCATCTTCTAAATTTTTATTATTTTTCTTAATATCTAAAAGTTTAGCATCAGGAAATAACTCCTTAATTTTTTTATACAGTGGAGTTACTTTAAATGCATTAATTTCTTTATCTATTAATATTTTTTTATTATCTTTAATTGATAAATTTCCTTTTTCTTTAGAAAGTGTAATTATCCACCTTTCATTTGTCCATTCAAAAAGTTTTTTTGTAATATCTTTTATAAAATTTTTTGCAAGTTTATCATTAAAAGATATTTCCATTCTCTTATTTTCAAACTTCACTAAATTAACATTAGTTTCTAACTCATATTTTAGTTGCATTTCTTTTTTTTGATCACATTTTTTTATTAAATCACTAAAAGATTTAATTTCATCTTGAGTAGAGGAAAAATTTTTAATATTTTTTTGAATATTTTCTTCTTGAATATAGTTTTTTATTTGATTAATCGGTCCATTTTTGTTTATTTCTAAATTTGATATTTCCTCTTCTGGTTTTTCAATAGTATCTAAAACTTTTCCTTGAGTTTTTAATTGAATATTATCTTTTTTTGCGTTGCTTTCATTAATAGAATTATTATCAACTAAATACAAAAGTCTTATCAAAAACATTTCGATAGATATGTTCTGATCTGATACAATATCTAATTCACTTAATGTTTTAATTGTAAATTGCCAAAATAAAAGAATATTTCTTTTGTCTAAAGAGCTTGAGATTTTTTTTATTTCATTAAATTCATTATTATTTAATGTAAAATTGGAATTTTCTACATTTAAGAATTGAATGTTTTTAAAATAATAGAGAATTTCTAAAAAATCATTTAAAAAAGTTTTCGGATTGACTCCCTGCTCGTATATTTTTCTATAAAATTCTAAAGTTTCTTTTTCTTTTCCATTAAAAATAAGATTAATTAACTCAATAAGTTTAGATCTATCAAAATATCCAAAAATTTTTTGGGCATACTCTAAACTAATCTCATCATCGTTATCCCTGGTTACAATTACTCTATCTAATAAAGATAAACTATCTCTGACTGATCCTTCAGATATTTTAACTATTAATTTTAAAGCTTCGTCGCTTATATTTCCTTTTTCTTTATCCGAAATAATTTTTATATAATTAAATAATTCTTCCGCATTTATTCTTGATAAATCAAATCTCTGACATCTTGATATAATCGTAACAGGAATTTTTCTTATTTCCGTTGTCGCAAATATAAATTTTAAATACTCAGGTGGTTCTTCTAAAGTTTTAAGCAATGCATTAAATGCTTGTTTGCTTAACATATGGACTTCATCAATTATAAAAATTTTATATTTTGCAATTGAAGGGCCATATCTAGAAAATTCAATTAAATCTCTAATATCATCCACTCCGGTTTTGCTCGCTGCATCCATTTCAAGAACATCTAAATGATTTGAATCTCTTATTGATTTACAATTTTCACACAAATCTTCTTTGCAAATTTTTTCAAATCCATTTTTACAATTTAAAGATTTTGCTAAAATTCTAGCTAATGTTGTTTTGCCAACTCCTCTGATTCCAGTAAAAAGATATGCGTTTGAAATCTTTTTTGTTTTTATTGAGTTAATTAATGTACTAACAATGACTTCTTGACCAATCAAATCTTTAAATACTTGAGGTCTATATTTTAATGCTAATACTTTAGATTTATTTGACATTCTTAAAATTAATAGGAGACTAATCAACCCAAGAAACGATGGTTTGAGCTGCTCAGTTTCCTGCCTAACTCGGTAGACCTCGGTCTTGCCTGTTTAGCCTCCAGACATATTGTACTAAATGATTTTAAATCTACAAGAAAACTAATAAATTATTATTTTCTCCTAAATTTGCTAGCTTCATATACTCCTAATACGTGAAAATCCAAAGTGTGAAGTCCAAGCTCTTCTAGAGATTTTTTAACTTTCTCATCTTGAATATGACCTTCTAAATCAAGTAAAAAAAAATACGATGAGAAACTATTTTTTTCTGGATAACTTTGAAGTTTAGTCAAATTTACACCGTTAATTGCAAATCCAGACAAAGCTGAGTAAAGAGCAGCCGGTTTGTCTTTTAATTTAAACAAAAGAGAAGTAATATAATTTTTATTTTCCTTTTCTGGTTCAAAAATTTCTTTTCCAAATAAAATAAATCTAGTTGTATTATCTTTTTCGTCTTGAATATTTCTTTTTAAAATATTCAAATCATATATTTTAGAACTTAATTCGGATGCTATAGCAGCATTGTTTTTTGATTTACTTTCTGATACAAATTTTGCACTTCCTGCTGTATCTGCTCTAACATTTTCATTAAAATTATATTCTTTTATAAAACTTGATGACTGAGAAAGTGCTTGAGCATGTGAAAATATTTCTGTTATATCTTCAAATTTGGCACCTTTAAGAGCCAAAAGATGATGATTAATCGGAAAAAAATGTTCTGCGTAAATATTTAATTTATATCGAAAAATTAAATATTCGACACCAATGTTACCTGTGGTTTTATTAGATTCTGGAATTAAAGCCTTAATATTATTATCTCTTGATGCTTTCTCAAAACATTCATCAAAAGTTTTGCAAGCAATTGTTTCAATTCCTGGATAATTTTCTTGTGCACAGGCCTCACTGTAACTCCCCGAAATTCCTTGGTAAACAATCTTCATAAATTAACTCTTATATGACATTATTTTTTTAATATCTATATAATCTTGCATTGTATCTATTCCTATTGGAGCTTCATCTATTAATTTAACATGAATTTTTATATTATTTTCCAAAGCTCTCATTTGTTCAAGTTTAAGCATCTTCTCTTTTTTTGATTGTTTTAAATTAACAAATTTTTTAAGTGTTTCAATTTTGTACTGATATATGCCTATATGATGATAAATATTTTTTTCGCTCTTGATAAAGTTTCTATTAAAATCTAAGGCAAATGAAAAATCTTTTTTCTTTAGGTTCTCCAAAGTTTTAACTTTGACTATATTTTTATCGTTAAGTTTGACTTCAGAGTCTATATTTGCCGCTAAAGTTCCTAAATCGAGATTATTTAAAGTTACATAAGAGTTTAGCCTTTTAATATCCTCTGGATTAATCAATGGTTCATCTCCTTGTAGATTAATTACATATTCAATATTTTTTAAACTTAATTTAGAAATAGCTTCAAAAATTCTATCTGATCCACTGTTGTGTCCTTTTTGAGTCATAATGCAATTTCCACCATTTTTTTTAACCTCTTCATAAATTGCTTCATCTTCTGTTGCCACATATACCTTGCCTAGATCTACTTTTTCGGCTTTTTTGAATACATTAGTTATTATTGTATTATTATTTAATTTTAAAAGAGGTTTTCCCGGTAGCCTTTTAGCAGCCATTCTAGAGGGTATAATGATCACTGTCCTAGACATAAATTTCATAAACATGCGTCCTACAGACGCAAAATATTTGTTAAGAATTTCTTATAATAAAGTGTTATACGTGAAACATAAAATAAATAAATGAATTCATTTGAAATTAATAAAATAATAGCTAGCATTTTACTGGTGGTGTTGCTTGTATTTAGTGTAAATAAACTTGGGGATATAGTATTTAAAGTTGAAAAACCAAAAGTAGCTGCATATAAAGTTGAAGGCGTAGCTGCTACCACTGCTACAACAAGTTCTAATACAGCTGAAGCGGTAGATATTTCAGTTCTACTAGCATTAGGAAGTGTTGAAAAAGGAAAAAAAGTATTCAAAAAATGTGCTGCTTGTCACTCAATAAATGCAGGTGGAGGAAACAAAATTGGTCCAAAACTTTGGAACGTAATGTTTAGACCTGTAGGTGCAATAACTGATTATAAATATTCAAAAGCATTATCTTCATATGGTAAGGAATGGACTTGGCAAGAAATGAATGGTTTTTTAATAAAACCAGCTAAATGGATAAAAGGTAATAAAATGGGATTTGCTGGATTAAAAAATGATGAAGATAGAGCATCAATATTACTTTATCTTAATGAAAATAGTGACAGCCCTAAATCGCTACCTTAATTTTCCAAAGCAATATAACAATATACTTTTTTGAACGTGTACTCTATTCAAAGCTTGCTGCCAAACCTTAGACTGTTTTCCTAGAAAAACATCTTCTGAAACTTCATTGCCTCTTGGAAGACAATGTAAGAATATTGTCGAGCTTTTTCTCGTTTTTTTCATTAAACTTGAATTAATTCTATAATTTTTGAAATCTTTATTTTTTTTTAATTTATTAATTTTATCGTTTAAAGAAACCACTTTATCAGAAAATATTACATCTGCATTTTCAACCGCTTTTTTAGGATTATCAAAAAAATTAATTTTTCTTTTATTTTTTTTAACCCAATCCAAAACAAACTTTGGGGGTCTATAGTTCTTAGGACATCCAACATTCAAATTGAATTTAAGTTTTACTGAGGTAGCTATTAAACTGTTTAAAACATTATTAGTATCACCAATCCAACATATATTTAAATTTGATATATGTTTTTTTTTAATTTCTTCTACAGTAAATATATCAGAGAGAACCTGACAAGGATGAGAGCTTGGACTCAACAAGTTGATTATTGGAATGGTTAAATTTTTACTAAAATCCTCAATCTTTTTATCACTATCTGTTCTAATCATAAAACCATCACCATAAGTTGACAAAATCTTAGCAGTATCCGCTAGCGTTTCTCCACCTTTTCCTAAATGCAATTCATTTGCTTTGATAGTTATTGATCGACCTCCTAATTGAGCTATTGAAAGATGAAAGCTCAGCCGAGTTCTAGAACTTTGTTTCTCATACATTTGAATTAATAATTTTCCTTTTAATGGCTTATCTTTATCAACATCGAGGGTGCTTAATTTTTTTCTTTTATTTTTTCTTTTTTTTGCATCATTCAAGATTTTTCTTAAATCTTTAGCTGGTATATCTTTAAGATTAATAAAGTTTTTCATAATTATTTATATTCTTTGCAAACTTTATTTATAATCTTTAAAGCTAAATCGATTTCATTTTTTTTAACATTTAAAGGCGGTAAAATTCTTATAACATTTTCTGCTGCTCTGATTGTTAATAAATAATTTTTTTCTAAAAATTTAATAAACTTCGATTGATCAAAATTTAATTGTATTCCAATTAATAAACCTTTCCCTCTAATTTCTTTAATAATATTGGGATAATCTTTTTTAATTTTATTTAATTCTTGGTAAAAATATTTTGATGTTTTTTTTAAATTGTTAAGAAATCCTTTTTTTAAAATTTGATCCAAAACAGCATTTCCAACGCTCATTGCCAGTGGGTTACCTCCAAAGGTAGAGCCGTGTGTACCAGGTGACATTGAGAGCGCGACCTTTTTTGTCATTAATACTGCCCCTATTGGAAATCCACCTCCAATTCCCTTTGCAATAGGGACGATATCAGGTTTAACTTTAGAGTTTTCAAATGCAAAAAAATCTCCAGTTCTACCGATTCCACATTGCACTTCATCTAATATTAAAAGAATTTTTTTTTTATTACAAATTTTTCTTAGCTCTCTCAAGCACCAATCTGGGATCACTTTAATACCACCTTCTCCCATTATAGGCTCGACCATAATTGCTGCTGTCTTTTTTGTAATAGATTTTTTTAAAGATTTGTGATCTCCAAATTTAAAGTGGTCAAAACCTGCAACTTTTGGTCCAAATCCTTCAGTCATTTTTTTTGATCCGCTTGCAAATATTGCTGCGATAGTTCTTCCATGAAATGAATTTTTTATACATAAAATTCTATTTTTATGTGGCTTACCCTTAGAATAAAAATATCTTCTTGCAACTTTTATTGCTGCTTCAGTTGCTTCAGTTCCTGAATTTTGAAAAATAACATAATCGGCAAACGTTTTTTGAGCAAGTCTTTTAGCAAGCTTTTCTCCTTCGGGAATTATAAATGCATTTGATACATGCCATACTTTTTTAGCTTGTTGATTTATAGCTCTAATTAGATTTGGATTAGCATGACCTAGTGAATTAACTGCTATTCCTTGTACAAAATCCAAATATCTTTTTCCGTTTGTTGCATAAAGAAAACTTCCTTTTCCTTTTTTAAATGCAATTTTTCTTCTATTATAATTTGTTGCTAAAGCGCCCATATCAACTTTTTATTTTATATCCTCTCTTCCATAAAATCCAAGCCCAGAACCATAATATTACAAAAATTATAGATAAATAAATTAAACCAAATTTTATTGATCCATCATATTCTTGTATAAAAGCAAATCTAAATCCATCTATCATATGAAAAAATGGATTAAAAAAACTAAGTTTTTCTAAAAAACTTGGTAATCTTTCAATTGAATAGAATGTTCCAGATAAAAAACTTAAAGGTACTATAAAAAAGTTAGTTACAGTGCTCATGTGATCAAATTTATCTGCCCAAAGACCTGCTATTAGTCCAGCTGAAGCCAAAATAAAACTGGTTAAAAAAAGATATATAAAAAAATATGAATAACTTAAAATTTTTATTTCAATAAAAAAAGAAAAAGCTATTATTGATAACAAAGATATAGTTAAAGCTCTAGTTGTGGCAGCTAAAATAAGGGATGTAGTAATTTCTATAGCGGACAAAGGACTGCCTACAACATCTACTATATTTCCCATCATTTTACCCATAAGTATTGAA
Organism: uncultured Pelagibacteraceae bacterium; assembly: GCA_902533945.1. GTDB lineage: Bacteria > Pseudomonadota > Alphaproteobacteria > Pelagibacterales > Pelagibacteraceae > Pelagibacter. The sequence continues at coordinate 13,315 of CACANS010000013.1, forward strand.
GATGAAGTATGTGAGAAACTTTGTTGGACTACTTGCATCGCTATAAGTCCCGGTGCAAGAAATTCAATAAAAGGCACCCCTAAAACCGATCCTTTGTTTGGTCCAATTGCCAGAGATATTACAAGTAAAAATAGAAATGCAGTAACCACTGGCCCAAGAACTGTCTGTCCAAATACTATCAAAAATCTTAATGTTTCTTTTTTATAAAGTGTGTAAGAACCAACCCAATTAATTTTTCCAAATCTCCTTTTTCCAATTTTATAATCTTTTTTTAATTCAACCATCGGTAACTATTTAATCTAAAATGTTAATAAATATTAAAAAAAACTTGTTTTAAATTTTTTTTTATGTGTATCTCTATCTTGTATATAACAAATATAATACACAATATATAGATCATATGAGCTGGGACGATGAAAAAGTAGAAAAGCTAAAAGAGCTTTGGGGCAAGAAAACTGCAAGTGAAATAGCTCAAATTATTGGAAATGTGAGCAGAAATGCAATTATCGGAAAAGCACACAGATTAAATCTATCTATAAAATTACGATCAAACAAAAATGTTAAGAATAATTATATTAAACCAAAAGATAATAGTGAAAAACAACTATTAAGAAAAAGTAAAAAATCAAAATTTAAATCTTTAATTATTGATAAAAATTTTGAACCTGAAAATCCAAAGACTCTTGAAGAGTTAGACGAAAATACTTGCAAATGGCCAATAGGTCATCCCAATGAAATAAATTTTTACTTTTGTGGAAGGACATCATTAAAAGACTTTTCATATTGTAAATTGCATTTGCTTTATGCTTTTCAACAAAAAAACGACAAAAAAGAAAACGTTATTATCAACAAAGAGGATGGAGTCCCAAAATTTTTAGCAAAAAAAATTAAATCTGCCTAGATTTAATCATTTAAAATTTTTTTTTTAATATTTATAAATTCCTTTTCTGTGATGATTCCTTTTTTTTTCATTTCATTTGCTTCTTTTAATTGATTTAAAACATCATTTTTTGAATAATTTAAAGTTTCATTTAAGTCATTGGAACTAAGATTTTTTTTTAATTCAATGTTTGATTTAATGCCCTTAAAAGCTATATAAATAACAAAAGCTAAAATAAAAAAAATTAATGCGTATATCGTATAGATAATCATATTCAAATTTTTTTAAAAAATTTTTTTGAAAATTCGCCACCATCTCTCCACATATGAGCATATTTTTCTACCTCTTTTACAAAATAACTTGTGGATTCTAAATTAAAATTTTTTTGATTTTTGTATTTATGAGACAAAATATTATCATATTTTAATATTTTAAATTGATCTAAAGTAATAATTGGTCTAGGAAAATACTCTAAAAATATACTTGAATATTTTCCAATAAAATTAGGTAAAGAAATAAGAAATCTTTTTTTATTAATTAGTTTTAAAAGTTCTTTTATTATATTTTCAAAAGTTAAGACTTCGGGTCCTGCACACTCGATAGTTTCAGAAAATATTTTTTTTTTAATAATTTCAGAAATTATGTTTGTAAGGTCTGAGCAAAAAATTGGTTGAAATTTAGTTTGGCCTTTGTAATAAAGAGGAAAAAAAGGCAGTAAATTTAGCATTGTCATAAACTTAGTTGTAAATTTATCATCTACCGAAAATACTACCGAAGGTCTTAGTATAGTAGTTTTTTCAAAATTTTTTTTTACAGCATTTTCGCCGTTTAATTTACTTTTAGCATAATCTGAATCTTTCGCTTTTTCAACACCTAGCGCAGACAAGTGAATTAATTGTTCAACATTATTTTGTTTGCAGTACTTAGAGAGAATATAGGGAAATTTAACATGAATGTTTTCAAAAGAGTTAAGTTTATTATTTTGATGTAAAATTCCAATTAAATTAATTACTACTTGTGCCTCTTGAGTAAGTTGATTTATTTTTTCAATATCAAAAATATTTGCCTCTACTATATCAATAAATCCAGGGTTGGCTTGTGTTTTTAAAATGTACCCATTTTTATGAGTATTGCGAGTTACAGCAGTCACTCTAAAATTATCTTTTGTTAATTTTCTGATTAGATTTCTACCAATTTGACCAGAGGCGCCCCAAATTAGACAATTTTTTTGTTTCATATATATATAATTAAAATATGAGCATTGATATTAAACTGTATAAGAACGATCTACCAGAAGATTTAGAATTAGGCAACACGGTAGCTATTGATTGTGAATTTATGGGACTTCGTTTAGGAAGAGACCCTTTGTGTTTAATTCAGATATCTACAGGAAATAAAGACGCACACATTGTTCAATTTGATAGAAAAAATTACAATGCACCAAATGTATGTAAAATTCTTAATAATCCCAAAATTAAAAAAATTTTTCATTATGCTAGATCTGATATATCTTTTTTAAAACTTCATTTAAATGTTGAGGTAGAAAATATTGAAGATACAAAAATTCAATCTAAATTAGCTAGATCATATACTGATAAACATGGTCTCAAAGATTTAGTTAAAGAGTTCATAGGAACGGATATAAACAAGCAAAAACAAAATTCAGATTTTGGAGGAAGTTTATCAGAAGCACAGTTAAAATATTGCGCTAATGACGTAATATATTTGCATGAAATTAATAATAAGCTCAATGAAATCCTTAAAAGAGAGAATAGAATAGAATTATACAAAAAATGTTTAAAATTTATTAATACAAGAGTTGATTTAGATTTAGCATCTTTTGCAGATGATATATGGGCTCACTAATGAAAAAAAAAAAATTAGATATTGCAAAAAAAACCTTACAAATTGAAATAGATTCATTAAAAAAGTTAAAAAACAACTTTCCAAAAAATTTTAATAAAGCTGTAGAAACTATAGTAAATTGTAAAGGAAAAGTTATAATTTCAGGTGTTGGAAAAAGCGGGGCAATAGGAGCAAAAATAAGTTCAACATTAGCCTCTGTTGGAACTCCTTCATTTTTTATAGATGCTAATTCATGCTCGCATGGAAACTTGGGAATGATTGATAATAAAGACTGCTTAATTGTTATAAGTCTAAGTGGAATGTCAACTGAATTAAAAAATATTATTCAATATTCTAATAGAAGAAAAATTACGTTGATAGCAATTGTATCAAAAAAAAATTCAATACTTTATAAAGCAGCTGATATAAAGATTTTATTGCCAGAAGTAAGAGAAGCAGATCATAATGGAATAGTTCCTACTAGCTCTACTATAATCCAGCTAGCTATTGGTGATGCTCTTGCTGTTGCATCAATGAAATTTAGAAAATTTGACAAGTTAGATTTTAAAAAATTTCATCCTGGGGGATCCTTATCGATCCAATTAAAAACTGTTGAAGATTTAATGATTACAGGAAAAAAAATACCATTTATAAATGAAAATAGAAATATGAAAAATGCATTAAAAATCATATCTGAAAAAAAATTAGGTGTTTTAATAATAATCAGTAAAAAAAAACAGATAAAAGGAATTATAACTGACGGCGATATAAAAAGAGCTCTACAAAAAAATCATAATTTACAGAAATTAACAATTAAAAAAATTATGACAAAAAAACCCATTTGTGTTCATAAAAATATGCTGGCTGCAAAGGCACTATCAATTATGAATGAAAAAAAAATAACCAGCTTATGTGTTACTAATAAAATAAAAAAAACTATAGGTTTAATTCATATACATAATATTTTAGCTGGTGGTATTAAATAAATGCTTTATAAAAGTGTTTTTTATTTTTTAATCACTTTACTGTTGTTTGTTCTTATATATGTAATGGGATACTATTACATAAATTCAAAAAAAAATAATCCATCATATCAAGAAGATAAAAGTTTATCGAAAGGTAGTCCCTCAGAAAAAGAAGAAAAAAATTTTATTGAAAATATTGTTTATACATCAACAGATAGAAGTGGAAATAAATATCAAATAAAATCTAAAACAGGTCATTTTGATAAAAAAGATGAAGAGCTAATTTTAATGAATAATGTTAATGCATACATTTTATTGAAGGACAAAACCAAAATTTTTATAACTTCTAAAAAAGCTATATATAATAACAAAACCAATGATACAATTTTTACAGAAAATATTAATATTTCTTATATTAATCATAAAATATTATGTGAGGAATTAAATTTTATGTTTACAAAAAATTTAATGTCATTAAAAGAAAATATTGTTTATCACAATGGATATGAAAGTTTTTTTGCTGATATTATGATAATGAATCTACTAACAAAAGAAACTAAAATATTTATGAATGACAGCACAAGTAAGGTAAAATTTTTGAAAAATAATGGCTATAATTAAAAAATTCAGAATAAAATCTTTTAAAAAAAAAAAGAGTATAATTTCTTTTAAAAAAGTATCTTTATCTTTTGGAAATAGAAGGATTATAAATGAAATAAATTTTGATGTTAATCACGGAGAAATAATGGGAATTTTAGGACCAAATGGTGTTGGAAAATCAACCATATTCAATTTAATAACAGGATTAATAAAACCTGATGCTGGAGAAATATTATTTGAAAATAAGAACATTACTAACCTACCAATGTATTTAAGAACTAAAAATTTTAATATTGGATTCGTGCCTCAACATGGAGGCTTTTTTCATGATTTAACTTTATTTGAAAATCTAAATGCTATTGCAGAAATAATTATTAAAACTCAAAGGGAAAGATTGCAAAAAATTAATTATCTAATTTCAAAATTTGAGTTAGATTCGGTAAGAGATATTAAAGCTAAATTTTTATCTGGTGGTCAAAAACGTAAATTAGTAATTGCTCTAGCATTAGTTGGAAATCCTAGGATTATTTTATTGGATGAACCTTTTTCTGCTTTAGACTTAATATCAATACAAATGTTAAAAGAAATCATAATTAATTTACAAACAGAAAATAGTATCTCTATAGTTATTGCTGATCACCAAGCAAGAGACCTTTTAACATGTGTTGACTCAGCAATAATTCTTCATAATGCTGCTATAGTTGCATCTGGCACACCCAATCAATTAATGGATAATAAAAAAGCAAGAAGTGCATATTTTGGTGACTCTTTTAAATTTAATTAATTTAAAATGACTAATTCAATTTTGATAAATAAAAAAATTAAAGATTATAATAAAAAAATTAATGTAAGTTCTGACAAAAGTATTTCTATAAGATGGGCTTTAATAGCTTCACAAGCAATCGGAAAATCAAAAGCATCTAATTTATTAATTTCAGAAGATGTATTAAGCACCCTAAATTGTCTAAAAAAACTTGGTATAAAAGTAAATTTAAATAAAAAAGAAAAGATGTGTGAAATATTCGGAAATGGTATCAATGGTTTTAATTATAAAAAAAATATTACTTTAAATGCAAATAATAGTGGAACATTAGCAAGATTGATATGTGGTTTGTTAGTTAAATCGAAAAATAAAATAAAAATTATTGGGGACAAAAGTTTATCAAGAAGAGATTTTTCAAGAGTAATAGATCCATTAAATAAATTTGGAGTGAATTTTTATCCTAAATTTAAAAAAAAATTACCCTTAATTATTAAGGGCACAGAATTTTTAAGACCAATTCAATTTATAGAAAAAATAGGATCAGCACAGGTAAAAAGCTTATTAATTTTTGCTGGAATGAATGCGCCTGGGACTACAATTATTCATGCAAAAAAATCTAGAGATCATACAGAAAAATTTTTAAAACATTTAAAAATTCCAATAAAAGTTACTAAAAAAAATGTTTATGATATTATAGAAATTAGCGAAACAAAAAAGATTAATCCAATAGATTATAAAATTCCTGGCGATATAAGCTCTGCCGCCTTTTTTATCGTTTTAACTATTTTGTCAAAAAATTCCAAGTTGCTTATTAAAAATGTTTTAACAAATCCAACTCGTTCAGGAATTATAACAATATTAAAAAAAATGGGAGCAAAAATAATTTTGAAAAATAAAACATTATATAAAGGGGAACAAATTTCAGATATATTTATTAAAAGTTGTAATTCATTAAAAAGTATAAATTGTTCTGAAAAATATAATGCTAATGCAATAGATGAGTTTTTGATAATTTTTCTAGTTGCTGCTAAAGCAAATGGCTGTTCGTATTTTAAAAATCTTTCAGAATTAAATAAAAAGGAAAGTCCAAGATTAGATATCGCTACAAAAATCCTAAAAATGATGGGCGTAAAATTACATAGAAATAAACATTCTATAAAAATTTATGGAAATCCAAATTTAACTCTCGACAAGACTTATGAAATTAAAAACTTTAATAATGATCATAGAGTATTTATGATGTCAGTAATTGCAGGATTATGTTATGGTGGTAAATGGAAAGTGCATAATAAAAATTCTATAAAAACATCGTTTCCTGAATTTATTAATCTTACAAAAAAACTAGGAGCAAAATATAATTGATTAAAACTTCAAAAGATTTTAAATTTTCGATAGCAATAGATGGCGGCGCTGCATCTGGAAAATCTACAGCAAGTAAAATAATTGCAAAACATTTTAATTTTAAACTTCTAAATTCAGGAAAACTTTATAGATTTCTAGCTTTTAGAATGATTAAAGATAAAAAAAATTTGAAAGATAAAAAATATCTTAAAAAAATTTCAAAAAATATTTCTATTAGTAAATTAAATAAAGCAGGACTTGATGAACAAAATGTTTCTTATCTTGCTTCAGAAATAGCAAAAAATAAATATATAAGAAAATTGTTAAGAGGTTTTCAAAAAAAATTTTCAGAAAACAAAAAATTTATTATAGAGGGAAGGGATATTGGATCAGTAATTCTTCCAAATGCCGATTTAAAAATTTTTTTCAAGTGTTCCTTAAATGAAAAATCAAAAAGAAGATATAAGGAGTTAAAAAAAATAAATCCAAATACAAGTTTAAAAAAAGTTAAAAATGGATTAAAAAGAAGGGATTTTTTCGATAAAAACCGCAAAGAAAGTCCCTTGCTTTTTGTTAAAGGTTCTGTATTAGTTGTCACCACAAATTTAAGTATTAAAAAAATGAGGCTAAAACTTTTAAAAATAGTAGGCAATGCAATAAAAAGAAAATATGGAAATTTATAAAAATATAGATTCAAAAGCCTCAAAAGAATTCGAAAAACTATTAAATAGCCAGATATCAAAATCTAAAATTGTAGAAGGTAAAATCATTGATGGGAAAGTCACTAAAATCACAGATAAGTATGTATACCTTTATATTGAAAACTTAAAATCAGAACCAATTTTAGACATAAGTGAAATTAAAACTTTAAAACTAGAAGGCATAAAAATAGGAACTAAAATACCTGTTTTGTTAGAAAAAATTGAAGACAGAAATGGTGACGTAATTGTATCAGCAATAAAAGCACAAAGAATAAAAGGTTGGCATGAACTTGAAAAAGCATATGAAAAAAAAGAAATAATTATGGGAAAAATTACTGGGAAAGTAAAAGGAGGAGTAATCGTTGAACATCTCGATACTGGTTCTTTAATGTTTTGTCCAGGAAGTCAAATTAGTGATAAACCTTTAAAAGATATTTCACACTTAATGAATGAGCCACAAAAATTTGCCTTAATCAAACTTGACAAATTAAGAGGAAATGCATGTGTATCTAGAAGACAAATTATTGCAAGTAACAAAAAAGAAGATAAAGCAAAAATAGTTGAAAAATTTAAAGTTGGAGATGTGATTAAAGGAGCAATTGTAAAAGGATATAGTTCTTTTGGATGCTTTTTTGATGTTAATTCAGAACTGGATGTCTTAGTACATCTTCACGAAATAAGTTATTCGAGAGTCAACCACCCTGAAGATGTGTTTAATATTAATGATAAACATGATTTGCTAGTAATTTCTGTCGATAAAGAAAAACTTCAAGTTGGATGTTCTATAAAACAACTTACACCCGACCCATTCGAAAATATTAAAAATTATAAACTCAATACTCTTTATAAGGCAAAAGTAGTAAAAATTATGGAATATGGAGCATTTTGTGAACTTGATGGAAAAGCAGGTCTTACAACTTTACTTCATTCTAGTGAATTAAGTTGGACAAAAAAAAATGTATCAGCAAAAAAAATGTTTAAAGTGGGTGATGAGATAGAATGTGTAATAACTGAAATTGACGAATCAAAAAGAAGAGTTTCAATATCTCATAGACTTGCAAAAGAAAATCCTTTTGCAACTATGCAAAAAAAATACCCTGAAGGAAGCACTGTAGAAGGAAAAATAAGCTCAATAAATGAATATGCAATTTATTTAAATATAAACGATTTAGATATTGATGCCTTTTTACATTGTAATGATTTAACTTATAAAAAAGATAATGAAGAAGAATTAAAAAAATATAAAAAAAATGACTCTCTAAAAGTAAAAGTGCTTGAAATTAAACCAGATCAACAAAAAATACGAGTAGGACTAAAACAACTAGAGCCAGACCCTTTTGATTGGTTTAAAAATAAAAAAGTAAATGATCAAATAACAGTAAAAGTTACATCGTCTGACTCCAAAGGTTTAAAAGTTGTGCCAGAAGGTACAGATCTAGAATTTATAATAAAAAAATCACAAATTGCTATAAACACTGCTGATGCTAGGCCGAATAGATTTATAAAAGGCGATAGAATAGACGCAGCAATTTCAGAGTTAGAATTTAGTAAAAGAAAAGTAAGTCTAAGTATAAAATTATTAGAAGAATTA
>CACANS010000014.1 GCA_902533945.1 uncultured Pelagibacteraceae bacterium
TAAGGAAAAATTAAATGAAATTTGATGCAACATTTTGGGTGGCCATATCTTTTTTTATCTTTTTTGGAGGATTGGTATATTTAAAAATCCCAAAAAAAATCAATGATCTGCTTAACAAGATGATACTGAATATTAAAAATGAAATATCAGAAAGCGAAAAATTAAGAAATGAATCTAAAATCCTTTTAGATCAAGCACAAGAAAAGTTGGATAAAGCGAGCATTGAAAACAAAAAAATACTTAACCAAGCTAAGACAGATAGTGAGAAGCTCATAATTGAGATGAATAATAAATTTCATAAGTCAGCTGAAATGAAGAAAAATTTAGCCGAAAAAAAAATAATCCAAATGAAAGAACTTGCTATTAAAGAAATAAAGGATACATCCGTAAAAATTGTTATTAATTCTGTAAAAAAAATAATTTCGACTTCAGTTGATAAATCTAGACTAGACAATTTATTTCAAAAAAATCTAGAAGAAACCAAAAGTGCTTTAAAAAAAACTAATTCTTAAAGATAAATTAGTTACTTTTACAAAAAATAATATAAATTATAAAAATGAATTCTGTAGTTATAGGTTCTGGATTTGGTGGTATAGCAGCTGCCTTAAGACTAAGAGCAAAAAAACACAAAGTTACATTAATTGAAAAACAACCTGATCTTGGTGGGAGAGCAAGAGTTTTCAAAAAAAATGGATTTATTTTTGATGGCGGCCCAACAGTTATCACAGCCCCTTATTTGATTAATGAATTATTTGAATTATTCAAAAAAAATCCAAAAGATTATATTGAACTATCTCCACTTAAAGTTTGGTATCAATTTATTTTTGAAGACAAATCCAAATTTAATTATTCGGGAAATGAAAGTGAGATGAAAAAACAAATCGAAGAAATAAATAAAGAAGATGTTGAAGGTTATGAAAAATTAGTAAACTTTACAAAAAAAATTTTTGACAAAGGTTTTACGGAACTTGCACATGTTCCATTTGATAAAACACTCGTAATGATAAAGCAATTACCAGCATTGTTAAAACTTAAAAGCTACAAGTCAGTTTATTCATTGGTCTCATCTTATATAAAAAATGAAAAATTAAGAAGAATATTAAGTATGCATCCTCTTTTGGTTGGTGGGAATCCCTTTACGACAACTTCTATTTATGGACTAATTTTATACCTAGAAAAAAAATGGGGAATTCATTACTCAATGGGCGGGACAGGAAATATTATAAAAGGTTTTGAAAAATTGATGAATGAAGTTGGTATAGAAATAATAAAAGGACATGAAGTAACTAAAATCATTTCAAATGGAAATAAAATCACTGGTATTCAGCTGGATAACCATAATAGCATCGATGCCAATAACGTTATTTGTAATGCAGATCCACCAGCTGTTTATGAAAAAATGTTAAATGGAAATAAAAATAAACCATTCTTGTTTAATTGGAAAAAAAATAGAATGGAATATTCAATGGGATTATTTGTTTATTATTTTGGAACCAAAAAAACTTATGATAATGTAGAACATCATACAATAAAATTTGGTAATAAATACAAAGAGCATCTTGAAGATATATTTGATAATAAAAAATTAAATGACGACATAAGTTATTATCTTCATCGACCATCCGCTACTGACAAATCTATGGCTCCTGAAGGACAGGATTGTTTTTATGTTTTAATTCCTGTTCCAAATAATCAATCAAAAATTGATTGGTCTATTCAAGGTGAAAAAATGAAGAATTTAGTAATTGATAAAATGGAAAAAGATTTAATGCCAAATCTTAGAAAAAATATTATTGAAGATTTTTATTTAACACCAGATTACTTTGAAAAAGAACTTAATACTAAATATGGTTCTGGTTTTTCAATCCAACCAAAATTTTCACAATCAGCTTACTTTAGATTTCACAATAAATCTGAAATTTATGATGGTCTTTATTTTGTAGGAGCAGGAACACATCCGGGTGCGGGAGTCCCTGGCGTGCTGTCATCAGCTAAAGTATTAGATAAAATAATTTAATGACAAAAAAAAACTATCTAGCTCTATTTGCTAAATCATTTAATTGGGCTGGATTTTTTTTACCAAAAAATGTTTATCATGATTGCTCTAAACTATATGCATTTTGTAGAGTGCTGGATGATTTGGTGGATGAAAAAATCAAATTAGAGTTAAGAATAGAGAGATTTAATGAAATTAAAAGTATTTTTAATAAAAGTTATGAACTAGGCAATAATAAAAAAATACTAGATCAAAACGAGCATGAAATAATTGTAAAAGATATGATTGTTCTAGCGGAGGATAATAATATTAAACGAATTATTTTAGATGATTTAATTGAAGGTGTTGGCTCAGATTTAAAAAAAAAAGTTTATTTAAGATCGGTAAAAGATTTATTAGTTTATTCATATAGAGTAGCGGGATCAGTTGGTTTAATGATGGCCAAAATACTAAATGTAAATGATACAAGATCTTTAAAGGGAGCTATAGATTTAGGCATTGCAATGCAACTTACAAATATAGCAAGAGATGTAACTGAAGATCAAAAAATGAATAGACAATATATTAAACCGGATTTTGAAAATATTGAAGCAACATTGAAACTAGCAGATTTGTTTTATGAAAGTTCATTTACTTCAATAAATAAAATTCCATTTAAATATAGGTTTGCGATAATTGTGGCTAGAAGAGTTTACAGACAAATTGGAAAAAAGATTATGCAAAAAAAAAATATGGAGAGTTATGAAAAATCAGGAAAAATTTATGTTAATAATTTTGGAAAAATATATCAAACAATTCTATCTTTATTTGATTTTATATTACTTTTATTAAAAGATGTAGAAACTCATCAAAGAATTGAAGAGCATAAAATTATAAATGAGGAAATAAATCTAGATGAAAGAATTTGATTATATTATTTTAGGTGGAGGTTGTGCCGGTTTATCGTTAGCCTACGAACTTGATATAAATAAAAAATTAGAAGATAAAACTTTAGCCATAGTTGAAACCAGAGATGAATATAAAAGAGATAAAACATGGTCATTTTGGAAAGTCAATGATCATAATTTTGACGACTGTGTTATCAAAAGTTGGAGCAATTTTTCTATCAATTCTAACTTCGAGTCACATGAAGTTGTAAATAATGAGTATCCCTATCAAACTATAGACAGCGGTTTATTTTATAAAAAAGTCTTAAATCAATTAAAAAAAAATAAAAACATTCAATTTTTTAAAAATACAGATCTTATAAGTTTAAATAATTCGTTTATATTTAATAGCATTATGCCAAAAGAAAATTATCAAACAAATCTTTGGCAACATTTTAAAGGTATTGAAATTGAAACTCCTAAAGATATTTTTGATGAGGAAATTTTTAACTTAATGGATTTTAATTGTGATCAAAGAGATAACGTGCACTTTTTTTATACTTTACCTTTTGCAAAAAATAAGGCTTTAATTGAAACAACTTGGCTATCAAAAATGGATGGTAAATCCTTAAATGATTATGATATTCAGTTAGAAAAATATATTAAACAAACTCTTAAAATAAAAAATTATAAAATTAATTATCAAGAACAAGGAGCTATACCTTTATTCTATCCATTAAATAAAACAGAAAAAAATAAAATTAACATTGGATCTGCTGGGGGCATGACTCGTTTAAGTACCGGATACACTTTTCTTAATATCCAGGATCATAGCAAATATATAACTCATAACATTGAAAAAATTCAAAATACAAAAACTTACCATATTGGAAAAAAATACGAGTTTCTTGATAATATATTTTTAAATGTTTTGAAAAATAATCCAGATAAAATGCCAAAAATATTTTTAAATATGTTTAAAGGATCTCCCAAAACAGTTATAAAATTTCTATCAAACAAAAGTAACATTTTTGAGGACCTAGGAATAATTTTAAAAATGCCTAAATGGACATTTATTAAAAATATTTTTTAAATTAGATGAATAAAATAAATTATTATCATTCATTAATTTTTTTTAATTTATGTATATTATTATCAGCATTTGAATTTTTAAGAGATAATAGTTTACTTATTTTATCTTTGTTTCTTATACTAAGTTTGGGAATTTCTCATGGAGCTTTGGATCACATAAAAGGAAAAAAATTATTAAAACTTCTAAATTATAAATCTACCTCAACATTTTATATTTTGTATGTTTTAGTTGCATTAAGTGTAATTTTATTATGGTTTTTATTTTCTAAAATTTTATTATTAATTTTTTTAATAGTTGCATCATATCATTTTGGCAAAGAAGACTCGGAATTTATAAACAGTAAATCTAATCTTGAATTAGTTTACTTTTTTAAAGGATCTCTGGTGATAACAGCCCCATTGTTATTTCATAAAACTGAAACTCTAAATATTTTTAATAATTTAAATTTTGATATTTCACAAATTTTATTTATATCAAATGAATTTTTATATGTATTTATAGCACTTAGTTTTTTTGCAAATATCATTATTTCTTTAAATAAACAACTCGATACTAAATCACTACTACTGATGGATTTTATATCCATACTCCTACTTAACTATTTTTTAAATCCAATTTTAGCATTTACAATTTATTTTTGTTTTTTACACTCTATTAGACATTCATTTAAATTATCTAATGAGCTTAACAAAAAAAACTTTATTAAAGGTTTTAAGGAGTTTTTAGTAAAAGCAATGCCATTAACTATTTTAACTGCTATTTTATTCTTAATTTCTATATTTTTTTTAAATAACTATTACTTTTTAGATAATGCTATATCAAAAGTAATATTTATTGGTTTGGCGTCTTTAACCTTTCCACATATATTGCTTGAATATTTTATAGAAAAAAATGAAAAGCAAAGAAATTAAAATTTTACTTGCTGCCCCACGTGGCTTCTGCGCTGGCGTAGAGCGGGCTATAGAAATTGTAAAAAAAAGTATTAATAAATATGGGGCACCAGTCTATGTAAGACATGAAATTGTTCACAATAAACATGTGGTTGATGGTCTTAAAAAAATCGGCGCTATTTTTGTCGAAGAACTAGATGAAATAAAAGATAAAACTAGACCAGTAATTTTTTCTGCTCACGGTGTTCCAAAAAAAGTCCCTATTGAAGCAGAAAATTTGAAAATGGAATATGTTGATGCAACATGTCCACTTGTATCGAAAGTTCATAGAGAAGCTGAAAATTTAAATAAAAATGGAGTACAAATTTTACTAATTGGACATAAAAACCACCCAGAAGTTATAGGAACCATGGGTCAAATTCCAGAAGGACAAATAGATCTTATTGAAAATATTGATGATGCTAACAATTATGAAAACAAATCTAATAAGAAGTTAGCTTTTGTTACTCAAACAACTCTTTCTGTTGATGATACAAAAGAAATAATATTGGCTTTAAAGAAAAAATTTCCAGAAATTAAAGAACCAAAAAAAGAAGATATTTGTTATGCAACAACCAATAGACAGGCTGCGGTTAAAAAAATTGCAGAAAAGTGTGATATGTTTTTTGTTATTGGAAGTAGAAATTCATCTAACTCTTTAAGATTAGTAGAGGTTGCAAAAAACTCTGGATGTCAAAATTCAAGACTAGTTCATTCTGAAAGCACAGTACCTTTGGATGAAATTGAAAAACATCAAACTATAGGAATTTCGTCAGGAGCTTCTGCTCCTGAAATATTGGTTGATAACTTTATAAATAATTTAAAAAAACAATTTACAGTAGCGATAGAAGAAATAGAAATAGTTAAAGAAAAAGTAACATTTAAAATTCCGGGAAAATTAAACTAGATGGCAATTTATACAAAAATTTCTTCAAATGACATTAAATCAATTGAAAAAAATTATAATTTAGGAAAAATAGTTTCTTTTAAAGGTATTAAAAAAGGAATTGAAAATACTAATTACCTTTTAAAAACAAAAGACAAAAAATTCATACTTACACTTTTTGAAAAAAGAGTGCAAAAAAAAGATTTACCTTTTTTTATGAGTTTAATGGACAAACTAAGTAAATATAAAATTAATTGTCCAAAACCTCAAAAAAACAAAAAAGGAAGTTTTTTGATAAAAGTTAAAAATAAAACTGCCTCTATTGTTTCCTTTGTTGAAGGAAAAGATAAGTTAAAATTAAACCCAAAAAACTGTTATGAAATTGGTAAAAATATAGCTAAATTTCATAGAGCATCAAAAAAAGTAAAACTTTATAGAAAAAATTCTTTATCTTTAAAAGATTGGCCAAAATTATTAAGTAAAATTGGAAATAAATCCAAAATTATAAGCCCTAATTTAAATAGTTTAATGAAAAATAATTTCCTACAAATTAAAAATAAATGGCCGAAAAATTTACCTTTTGGAATTATTCATGCTGATTTATTTATTGATAATATCTTTTTTAAGAAAAACAAATTTCATGGATACATAGACTTCTATTTCGCGTGTAATGATTTTTTAATGTACGAAATTGCTATTTGTATAAATGCGTTATGTTTTGATAAAAAAAATAATAAATTTGCATTTAATAAGAAAAAATCAAAAAATCTTATTAAAGGTTATTCAAAAATAAGAAAATTCTCTGATAAAGAGAAAAAATCTCTAAATGTTTTGTGTAAAGGTGCGGCTCTAAGATATTTATTAACAAGAACTTATGATTACTTAAATACTCCAAAAGGTGCTGTTATTAAGATAAAGAATCCGAGGGAGTATATTCAAAAACTTAAAGTACATAATCAATTTAACAATTTTAAAAATTATTATAATTAAATGATTAAAATTTATACTGATGGTTCTTGTTTAGAAAATCCAGGAAATGGTGGCTGGGCAGCAATAATTATTGATGATAAAAAAAAAACTCAGATTAAAGGAAGTAAAAAAAATACCACAAATAATCAAATGGAGTTGCTTGCCCCTATCGAAGCATTAAAAAAAATTCCCAAAGGAAGTAAAGTTCAAATTTTTACAGACTCTAAATATGTTAAGTCAGGAATAACAGAGTGGATCCATAATTGGAAAAAAAATGGATGGAAAACTGCAAACAAACAAGAAGTTAAAAATAAAGAACTTTGGATAGAGTTAGATCTTCTAAATAATGAATTTGAAATAAGTTGGAATTGGGTAAAAGCACATTCAACTGATGAATTAAATAATGAAGTAGATTTGATTGCTAGAGAAGCTGCAAATTTATAAAAAATGTAGAATAAGTATATGCAATATTTTTTTGCTCCCTTTATTGTTTTGATTATATTCGTACTTATAATGATGATAGTTTGAAATAAACCTTGTCTAAGAAAGTTTTCTATTATGCTTTTTTTCAAAGAAATATTGAATTACACCATCACAAGATCTTTCTACAAAATAAGATGGTCTATCCTCTGAGAAAGGTAAAGACACTGTTATCTCAGATGTTTTATAATTTTCTTTATGTATACTAATGCGTTTCATGGATAGGGTGTAATCTCCATTTTCTTTAAATGATTTATAAGGATAAATAAAAGTTTTAAAATTATTAAGTTTTAACATTTCATCCCATTCTATAAAGATATCCCATATTTTATTAAAAACATTAGACTGCTCATTATTTAAATCTAAATTAGACAGATGTTTTGTAGAAATAAGTTGTTCAAATTTTCTATTTTTATTATTTTTGTAAAACACATCTTCTTCATCGATCATTAAATTTGTTACAGTTAATTGGTCTATCAAGGGAGTTTTTTCATCATCAACTGTTTCAAAATAATATTTTCCATTATGCAATTTAATACTTGCCATAATTGGTTTACAACTAAATATTTTCTCGTCAGCATAAGTATGAGAATAAGATGTGATTAATATAAAAAATACAACCAAATGAAGAAAAATAAACCAGAATAAACGCATCATTCTTTAAATCACAACTGCTTGTTTTGAATTAGACTGAAATATGTTTTAAAAATGATTTTTTAATTTTTTAATAAATTTATAAAACTAAATTTGATTACTTGCAAAAATAATATCTCTAAGATAAATTTTATTTAGATGGAGATGCAGATTAAATCTAAAAAAAGAGTTCAGCAGCTAGCAGAAATTTATACAGCTAAAAACGAGGTAATTTTAATTACAGATTTAATAAAAGATCTGTCAGAAAAAATAGACTCAAAATTTTTGGAACCATCATGTGGAAATGGTAATTTTCTATGCGAAATATTAAATAGAAGATTACTACGTTTGAAAAAGACTTATAAAAAAAAGATGGATTTTGAATTTTTTTTAATTAAAGCAACAGCTAGTTTATATGGAATCGATATAGATAAAGATAATATTGTTGAGACAAAAAACAGAATGTTTAAAACAATTGCTAACTATAAAAATAATATAAATAATGAAAAAATATTTATAATTCTCAAAAAAATTTTAGACACAAATATTCTCATTGGTGATGCCTTAAAAGAAAATACTGATTTATTTAGTTCAGGTGATGACTTAATCTTTATCAACTATACTAGCCCAAAAATGTTTTACTTTAAAAAGATCTTTTATAATTTTAATGATCTAAAATTGAATATAACAAAGCCTATAAAGACAGAAAAAATAACTTACTATTTAGATTTATAAGATGAATAATATTTTTGCAAAAAACTTTGTTGATGGTTACGTGCCTGATATACTTGAATTATTGTCAAATTTAAGCAGTGACGAGGTGTTTACACCTCCAAAAATAGTCAAACAAGTTTTAAACACGCTTCCAAGCAAAATCTGGAACGATAAATCTTTAAAGTTTTTAGATCCAGGTTGTAAATCTGGGATTTTTTTAAGAGAGATATCAAAAAAACTTATGAATGGGCTAATAAAAGATTTTCCTGATGAAGTGGAAAGGCGTAATCATATTTTTAAAAATATGCTTTATGGAAATGCAATTACCCACCTTACATCATTAATTTCTAGACGGACACTTTATTATACCAAGGAACCAAATCAAAAAGATTATTCCGTAGTTCAATTTAAAGATAATGATGGTAATATAAAATATAAACAGACAGATCATTTATACGAAAATAAAAAAAAATGTGTATACTGTAATGCAAGCTTAGAAGAATATGATAGAGCAAAAAAAGGACGAGAAACGCACGCGTACGATTTTATTCATAAAAATGAGATTTTTAAAAACATGAAATTTGACGTTATTATAGGCAATCCGCCTTACCAATTAGGAGATGGCGGTTTTGGAGCAAGTGCCTCACCAATTTATCAAAAATTTATTGATCAGGCAAAAAAAATGGGCACCAGATATGTTGCAATGATTGTTCCAGCAAGATGGTATTCGGGTGGCAAAGGTCTTGATGAATTTAGAGATGAAATGATGAAAGATAAACGAATGAAAATTCTTGTAGATTATCCTGATGCCAGTGAGTGTTTCCCAGGCGTAGAAATAAAGGGAGGTGTTTGTTATTTTTTGTGGGACTCAGAATATAATGGAAAATGTAAAATCTCGAGATATTTTAATGGTGAAATAATAAGCACAGACGAAAGAAGTCTTGATGAATTTCCAACATTTATAAGATTTAATGAAGCTGTACCAATTTTAAGAAAAGTCGAGAAAAAAAATTTAGGTAACATTGTTGATAAAATTTCCTCAAGAAAACCCTTTGGTTTTGCAACTAATTTTGAGGATTTTAGTGAGACAGAGACATCAAATTCTGTCTTCATATATGCCAACAAAAAACAAGGCTGGGTAAAAAGGTCTAAAGTAAAAGTAAATGAAAATTTAATTAATAAGTTTAAAATTTTAATACCAAAGGCTGGTGAAGGAACTCCTAATTTTCCAAATAATATTATAGGGAAACCTATCTTAACAAAAAAAAATTCGGTTTGTACTGAAACTTATATAATTTTGGGGTCATATGACAAAATAGCTGATGCTGAGAAATTTTTAAGTTATGTAAAAACAAAATTATTTAGGATGTTGTTATACTTAAAAAAGCCAACACAAGATAATCCAAAAAATACATTCTCTTACGTTCCAAATTTAAAAATGGATAAAGAGTGGAATGATAAAAAGTTATACGAATATTTTGATCTTACTGATGATGAAGTTAAGTTTATAGATGATCATATCAAAGAAATGAAATGAGTTTAACGATTCCTCAATATAAAGTTCCAACTATTTATGTTTTTACTTTTCCATTTTATAAAAATGCAAAATGGGATCAGGGAACAAGAGAAGGAAAAGGTATATTAAAAATTGGATACACCGAACAAGAGGATGAAGAAGATAGAATTAGGCAACAATTTCCAACTTTAATGCCAGATGACCCAGAGACACTACTTGTAAGAACAGCTATAGATGATTTTGGAAATTATTTCAAAGATCATGACGTATTCAAAATTTTAGAGGATAGAGGTGTTCACAGAATAAGAAACAAAAAAACTGGTAATAAAACTGAGTACTTTGAGGCAAAATTAGAAGAAGTCATTGACGTTTTAGATGAAATAATAACTAAAAAAACTAAAAGTAATCTGGAGAAAAAAATTAATCTTCGTGATGAGCAAAAAAAAGCCATCAAAATTACTTCATCGCATTTTAATAAATTTTCAAAACAGAAATTTAAGAAAGCTCCACATTTTTTATGGAATGCAAAAATGAGGTTTGGAAAAACGGTTTCAACTTATTATTTGGCTAAAAATATGGGTTGGAAAAAAATTTTAGTATTGACTTGGAAGCCGGCGGTTCAACATTCTTGGAGAGATGATTTGATAAATAATCCAGATTTTAAAGAATGGAGTTTCATTGACAGAAAGTCAAATTTAGAAAATTTCAACAAACATTCAAAAAATGTTTTCTTTTACTCTTTTCAGTACGTTTTAGGAAAAGAAAAAAATGGTAAAATTAAAAAGGAAGTAAAAGATTTATATCAAATAGAGTGGGATTGTATTGTGATTGATGAATATCACTACGGTGCTTGGCGAGAGGCATCTAAAGATTTTGTTGAAAGTGACAGCAAACCAAGTCTTGAAGCTGAGGAATTTAAGGAGGACTCTTGTCCTCTTATAGTTAAAAATTATTTATATTTATCAGGAACACCATTTAGAGCACTTGCAGAAGGTGAATTTACAGAAGATGAAATATTTAATTGGACTTACACAGATGAACAAAAAATTAAAACTGAGTTTAATAAAAATTCAGATCAACTAAATCCTTACAGTGAACTTCCAAGAATGAATATGTGCATTATTAAAATTCCAGATGAAATCAGAAGAATTGCTCTCACTGGAGAATACAACGAGTTTGATCTAAATGAATTTTTTAGGTCAAAGAAAGACAAAAATAAAAAGTTAGATGAGATTTCTTTCGATCATAAGGAATTTGTTCAAAAATGGATTTATCATATCAGGGATCAATACAACGAGACTGAAAATAATTTTAATCCCCACAAAAAAAGTGCTCGGTTTCCATTTGCAGATAAATCATTTATTTCATATTTAAAACATACGATTTGGTTTCTTCCTGATGTTTCATCATGTCATGCGATGAAAAATCTTTTACAACAAGAGCAAAATGATTTTTTCAACAAAAATTATAAAATAATTTTAATGGCAGGAAATAATGCTGGAGTTGGAATTAAAGCATTTCAAAATCACAAAGAGCAGATGGGCAATCAACATAAAAATAAAACTATAACTTTAACTTGTGGTAAATTGATGACTGGAGTAACAGTTCCAGCATGGAGCGGTATTTTTATGCTTTCTAATACTGAAAGCCCAGAGAAATATTTTCAAGCTGCATTTAGAGTGCAAAATCCAAATAAAGTTATGGAGAAGGATCAATATTCTAGCGATGGAAAAACTAACAAAATTTTAAAAAAAGAGTGCTATATTTTTGACTTTCATCCCAATAGAGCATTAAAGCTAGTTGTTGAAATAAGTTCAAAGTTAAATACGAATTATGGAGAAAAAATAGAGTATAAAGTCAAAGATTTTACAAAGTTTATGCCAGTTTTAGCTTTTAATGGAAATAATATGGTAGAGTTAAATCCATCAGAAATTTTGGACTATCATGCTACTGGTACATCGCCATCAATGTTAGCTCTTAGATTTCAGAGCGATGCTTTAATATGTGTAGATAATTTCACTTTAGAAAAATTAGTAAACAATAAAGAGGTAATCAATGCGCTTGAAAATCTTGAAGACTTTAGAGGTTTAAGCAAAGATATCCATAAAGTCCTATCAGTAGAAAAATCAATTAATAAAACACTTAGGGAAAAGAAAGTATTGACTGAAGGACAAAAAAAACAAAAGAAAGAACAGGATGGTTTTAAAAAACAATTAAAAAGAAAATTAAAGAAGTTTAATACAAGAATTCCAATATTTATGTATTTAACAGATTTAAGAGAAGAAAATTTGAAAGATGTTATTACTAAACAAGAGCCAAAAGTCTTTGAAAGAGTTACAGGGTTGACAGTTAGAATATTTGAAAAAATGTGCGAGTTAGGTGTTTTTCATAATGTAAACATGGATCATTCAATTTTTTCTTTTAGAAAGTTTGAGGACTCCAGTTTAAATTATGTTGGTGGCAGTAAAAGGACAGAAATATATGGTGGTTTTGAAGATACCAAAATAAGCAGAGAAGAATTAAAAGATTTTTAAAATAATATTTTAAATTTTACTTTTAACAAAGTTTTTAACATCTTCTGCATTGTTTTTTAATATTTGAAAATTTTCGTCTTTATCAAATACATGCTTAAGTTCATCAGGTAATTTTTCACTCTTATTTATTGCATTATTTGTAGCATCTGGAAATTTACATGGATGTGCAGTTGATAAAACAACACAATCATTAAAAGATAGTTTTTTTGCAGCACCTACTCCAACAGCTGTATGTGGGTCTAATATTATATTATTTTCTTCATAATTTTTTTTAATGATATCTAATGTCTCTTGTTCATTGCAGCTTTCTGAAACAAAATCCTTTTGAATTATATCTAAATTGTTCTTTTCAATTTGATAAGAATTTTGCTTAACTTTTTTCATAATTTCTGCTGTTTTTTCAGAGTCAGAATTATTTACATAGTAAATTAATCTTTCAAAGTTACTTGCTAACTGAATATCCATGCTAGGTGACAATGTTTCTTTAACTTCTTTAGAAACATAATCTCCTTTTGAAATTGCTCTATGCAAAATATCATTTTCGTTTGTTGCAACAATTAATTTATCAATTGGCAATCCCATTTTTTTTGCAAGATAACCTGCAAAAACATCGCCAAAGTTTCCAGTTGGAACAGAAAATGAAATGGTTTCTTTTCCTAATTTAAAATATGAGTAAAAATAATATACTGCTTGAGCAATAATTCTTGCCCAATTAATTGAGTTCACACCTGACATATTTATGGATTTAGAAAACTCAAGATCAGAAAACATTTGTTTTACAATATTTTGACAATCATCAAAGTTTCCATCAATTGCAATATTAAATACATTTTTGTTATCAACAGTAGTCATTATTTTTCTTTGAACAGAAGAAATTTTATTGTTTGGATGTAAAACAAATATATTTAAGTTAGATTTTCCTTTAATTGCATCAATAGCTGCTGCGCCAGTATCTCCAGAAGTCGCAACTACAATATTTATTTTTTTGTCATTTTTCTTCAAATAATATTCATACAAATTACCAATGAATTGCATTGCAACATCTTTAAATGCTAATGTTGGTCCGTGAAATAATTCTAATAATTTCATCTCACCAACATCTGAGATTTTAACCACTTCTTTTTCTCTAAATGTTGAATATGATTTTTTAATTAATGATGAAAGTTCTTCTCTTGATATAAAATCTACTGAAAATTGATTTATTATTTCAGTAGATAATTCATTATAATTTAAATTTTTGAGCTTTAATAATTCTGCTGAGCTATATTTTCTTAGAGATTTTGGAACATAAAGACCACCATCATCAGCAAGCCCTTTTAGGAAAACTTCTCCAAAACTGTATTCTTTTTCTTTACTTCTTGTGCTTATATATTTCATCTAAGGTATTCATAAACACTCTAGCGAAATTTTTTTCAGGCGCAATCCTTAAATTAAACTATCGACTAAGAATAATACAAAAATTATAAATAAATATAAAATTGAATATCCAAAGACTTTTTTTGCTTTATTTAATTCAAATTTATTTTTTTTAAATTTATAAAGATCGTAGCAAATATAATTGTAGTAAAATGTAAGAAGTAAGGTGCTAATAAGGAAAATTTCACCTGTAAAGCCTATAATATAAGGCAATATAATTACCGGAAGCATAAACAAAGAATAAACAAAAATTTTTTTCTTTGTTTCCTCTATACCATTTGTAATAGGAAGCATTGGGATTTTTGCCTTTAAATAATCTTCGGCTTTATAAAGACTCAATGCCCAAAAATGAGATGGCGTCCAATAAAATATAATTAAAAAAAATGTGATCGGTTCTATAGTCAAAGAATTTGTTGCAATTGTCCAACCTATTACTGGAGGTAAGGCACCTGATGCTCCTCCGATTACAATATTTTGCGGTGTTTTTCTTTTTAACCAGATAGTATAAACGAAAAGATAAAATGCAATTGTTACAAACAACAAAAATGCAGATAATAAATTTGAAAAATAATAAAGTCCATAAATTGAAACAACTGATAGAACTACCCCAAATATTAAAGCATGTTTTTTATTAATTTTTCCTGTCGGAATCGGTCTAAGGCAAGTTCTTGTCATTAACTTGTCCAGGTCAGCTTCGTACCACATATTTAGTGCACCTGCAGCGCCTGCTCCCATAGTAACAAAAAAAATACTTATCAACGAATTATTTAAAGAGATTGAGTTTGGTGCTGTTAATAATCCAACTGCACACGTAAATATAACCAAGGACATAACCCTAGGCTTCATCAATAACACTAATGATTTTAAATATGATGAAATATTAAAGAAAACAGTTTTTTTATTAATGAGATATGTAGTCACTATTACTCGACATTAAGTGATATAAAAACTACAAGCAAAATCAGGCCAATTATTAAAATATGATTTCCAAGGTCAAATAAACCTACCTGGCTGTTTTTTTTATCAATAATTTTTCTATGTAGTGGAAGTTGATCATACGGATTCATTTTAATTTCGGATCCCTCATTCTTTTCATTTTCGACTTTAACTGAAAAACCAAACCAAGTTATATAAATAAAAACTCCAAAAAATATTAATAAGCCAGCTAATATAGTATATCCATCCATAAATAATTATCCTCCTACAACAAAATAAAAAAATCTAGTAAAAACAGTATATTCAAATTCTGCAACCATTAAGAATATAAAACAAGCAATTGCAGTCATTGGCCATAAAAGAACATTAACCAAAGCATACCTTTCCCAATACAAATGCATAAAGAAAGCCATAATTAATCCTGCTTTTAAAAACATAAAAAATAAAATTAAAGACCACCTAAGCATACCTTGGAATTGATACCAATCAACCATGTATGAAAAAAAACTTAGAACGAATAATAAGCCCCATATCCAAAGATATATTCCAATCTTATGGGTTGATGTCTGTTCTTGTTTTTTTGTTTTTTCCATATTCTAATTTACCATAAATAAAAGAATGCAAAAATAAATACCCACACCAGATCCACAAAGTGCCAATATAAACCAAGAATTTCAATTTCAACATAGTCACCTTTCATTGTTGTAAACCAACCTCTTTTACCTTGGTCGTAATGACCTGCAAAAGTTTTATAAGCATAAATGAAAAGAAAAATTACACCTATTGAAACGTGAGTACCGTGAAACCCAGTGATCATGAAGAAAAAAGATCCAAATTGTGGTGCGCCAAAAGGATTTTGCCAAGGTCTTACACCTTCGTGAATTAATTTACCCCATTCAAAGGCTTGCATTCCAACAAAAGTAAGTCCCCCAATAGCTGTGGCTAATATAAGCCATCCACACATTTTTTTATTTTTTTCATAACCATATTTTACTGCAAGAGCCATGGTTCCGCTGCTTGTTATTAAAACAAATGTCATTATAGCAATAAGTAACAAGGGAACGTCTACACCAAATACATGTAATCCAAAAACTTCACTTGGATTAGGCCAATCAATTATAGTTGATCCTCTACCCTTCATGTATGATATTAAAAAACAACTAAATATAAATGTATCACTTAATAAGAAGATCCACATCATTGCCTTTCCCCAATGAACACCTTTGAACATGGTTTGATCAGAACCGGTGTCCTTTGCCATTCCTTTAAAACCAGGTTTAAATTCGTAGCCTTCTATTCTAAGATCAGACATGATTTAATCTTTATGTTTTTTCTACTTTCGTATGTGCCACTTCACTTGGTGGTGTAGTTTGAGTTATAAAATCTTCTTTTGCTCCAGGAACACTAAAATCATAAGCCCATCTAT
The DNA here is from genome assembly GCA_902533945.1 of uncultured Pelagibacteraceae bacterium. Lineage (GTDB taxonomy): Bacteria > Pseudomonadota > Alphaproteobacteria > Pelagibacterales > Pelagibacteraceae > Pelagibacter. Next base: position 16,395 of record CACANS010000014.1, read on the forward strand.
GAACTACCGGAAGTCTATCTCCCCAATTACCGTGTTCAGGTGGAACTTTTGGTGTTAGCCATTCTAGTGAACATGCTTGCCAAGGATTATGTCCTGCGGGTTTCCCTGTTTTTAGAGTTTTAATAATATTGTAAATTAAAATAAATTGTGCAGCTCCAACTATAAATGCTGCTAAACTAATAAATTCATTCATTCCTACAGCCGATGTAACATATGGGCTGTCATACATTTCAAAATACCTTCTTGGTACTCCAATAAATCCTAAATAGTGCATTGGGAAATAAATTGAATAAGCGCCTAAAAAAGTTAACCAGAAATGCCATTTTCCTAATTTTTCATCTAAGAATCTTCCAGCTACCAAAGGAAACCAGTGGTAAACAGCTCCCATAATTACCATGAGTGGCGCAATACCCATTACCATATGAAAGTGTGCAATAACAAAATAGGTATCTGACAATGGGACATCTACACTAACATTTCCTAAAAAAATTCCTGTAATTCCCCCATTCACAAAAGTAACAATAAAACCTAAACACCATAACATAACAGTATTAAGTCGAATATTTCCTCTCCAAAGAGTTAAAATCCAGTTATAGACTTTCATTGCCGTAGGGACAGCTATAATAAGTGTGGTAGTTGCAAAAAAGAATCCAAACCAAGGGTTCATTCCGCTAACATACATATGGTGTGCCCATACAAAAAAGCTTAGCGCTCCAATACCAACTATTGCCCAAACCATCATTCTATAACCAAATATATTTTTTCTAGCATGAACAGAAATTAAATCTGAAATTATCCCAAATGCAGGTAGTGCAACTATATAAACTTCAGGATGTCCGAAGAACCAGAATAAATGTTGAAAAAGAATAGGACTTCCACCACCATATTCTAAAACTTCTCCCGCTTTTAAAATGGTTGGCATAAAAAAACTTGTTCCAAGTACATTGTCTAAACTCATCATTAATGCACCCACCAATAACGCTGGGAACGCTAACATTGCTAATACTGTAGCGGTAAAAATTCCCCAAACTGTTAAGGGCATTCTCATTAATGTCATTCCTCTTGTTCTAGCTTGCAGTACGGTAATTAAATAATTTAAACCACCCATTGTAAATCCAGCTACAAATAAAATTAGGGATATACACATTAACATTATTCCGTATCCCGATCCTGGTGTACCTTCTAAAATTGCTTGAGGAGGATAAAGCGTCCAACCTGATCCTGTCGGTCCACCTGGAACAAAAAAACTTGCTAATAAAACTCCAACTGCAACAAAAAAACTCCAAAAACTTACCATGTTAAGATATGGAAAAACCATATCTCTTGCTCCAACCATCAATGGTATTAAATAATTTCCAAATCCACCTAGAAAGAGCGCGGTTAAAAAATAAACTACCATTATCATTCCGTGCATAGTTACAAATTGATAATAGTGCTCTGCTGTCATGAATGTAGCTAACTCTGGAAAACCCAATTGTAAACGCATTAACCAAGAAAGAATTAAACCAATTATTCCTGTAAATGTAGCCAGAAGAAAATATTGAACTCCAATTACTTTTGCGTCCTGGCAAAAAATCCATTTTGTTATGAAGCTATGGCCGTGGTATAAATCTTGTTCTCCAACTTCAGCTGGCCTTACATAATCCATGTCTGGAGTTGTCCCTGAACCTCCTCCAGATATAGTCTCTGAGGATTGGGCTCGTATTGTTTTGTTATCGTTAAAATCTTCTGACATTTGTTTACTTTAATATATTTTCTACCATTTAATTTATTTTTTTACCAATTTTGTTTTTTCGTTTTCTAAAATCTTTTGTTTTGCTATTAAATCTGAAAATGTTTCTTGTTGTTGAAGCCAATTATCGTAGTTTTGTTTATCTTGTACTTCTACACCACCTCTCATAGCATAATGTCCAACTCCGCAATATTCAGCACACAAAACTTCAAACTCACCAGTTTTATTAGGCTCAAACCAGTAATAAGTTACAATTCCGGGCACTGCATCCATTTTTGCTCTAAATTGAGGAACATACCAATTATGAAGCACATCAACTGATCTCAATAATATTTTAACTGGTCTATTGTTTTCTAAATTTATTACATCGCTTTGAATCATTACATCATCATTTCCGAAAGGATCGTCTAAATTAATTCCAAAAGGATTATTGTCATTTATATTAACTACCTTTGTAGTTCCTAATTTTCCATCTTTACCTGGCAGCCTATATTGCCATCCCCATTGCCATGCCATTACATCTATCTCAATTGCATTTTTTGGAACATTAACATACTGATTCCAAATTATTAATCCGGGAGCTAAGAGAGCAGCTACACCTAATGTTGTTGCCCATGTAAGTATTTTTTCTAATTTTTTATCTTCAGGTTTGTATTCTGCTTTACGATCTTTTTTATAAGAAAATTTAAAAACACAGTAAATCATGAAAAGACAAACTGCTATGAAAACACCTCCGCCGATCCAAAATGTAAGAGTTATAGTGTCATCCATTCCTCCCCAGTTTGATGCAACGTCTGTCCAATACCATGGTGTAAAAATATGGAACAATATTGATCCAAGAATGACTAAAAAAAATATAATACCTGGGTGCATATCTGTTTTTTATAGAAGAAATATCATATAAAAACCTATGACAAAATGTCTTAAGAATCTGTCAAAATATCAAATATAACGTTGATTATATGCTCGGAAAAATCGAAATTTTAGCTGTTATTCTAATACTGGTTTTATTATTTTATTTTGTCATTTCTTTAGGTGCAGGAGCATTCTCAAAAAAAGAAACCAATTCAAGAACAAAAAAATATTTGAAGTCTGTAAATATATTGCTGTCTATAATTGCGGTTGTTGGAGTTATATTGGTTCTATTTTTATAATATTTTTTTAAGAAATTAATGATTTGCACCAAGCTATAACTGAATCATTGTAAATAAACATAATCCCAAAAAATACTAACCAAACAATAAATAAAAATAACCAATAAAGAGATAATGCTTGTAGATTACTTGTCTCTTTAACATAATCTTTCTCTTTCAATTTAAATATTCTTGAGCTTATTTTGCCCCAAAAAAACAAACCACCTAACAAATGTAACCCATGTAATGCTGTAAAAATATAGTATGAAGAAAAATAATTATTTGTTGAAACAAAATGACCTTGTTTCATCAATTGATACCAAAGTATAATTTGCAAAAATAAAAATAGATAGCTTAAAGCTCCTACAGTAACAATATTATTTTTTATTTTATTTGTTAAATTATTTTTTAAATTTTTACTTATTTTATTAAAAAAATACGTAACAAAAATTAAAACTAAAGTATTAATCCATAATAATTTGTTCTTTAAAATTAAGTTAGTATCTTGTTCTGGAGGTATTGAATAAAGATAAGCTGTAAAAATTAAACTAAATATTGCTGTACTTATTCCAAATATTATAATCACCGCTGACATTTGATTGGTAACGCCAAAAGTTTTACCTACATGCTTATTATCGATTAAAGCCTGGCTTTCTTCCCATGGTTTTTCTAAAAGTGTGCCAAATAGTTTCTTTATAATAGAAGACATGCTATTTATATAATTATTAAATAATATTTTACAACAATGAATTTAAAAACTTCAATAACAATTATTTCAGGTTGTTTAGTAATTTTTCTGTTTGTTATGTTACCTATATTCTTGTCTATAGAAAAAAAAGAAGATGAGTATGTTAAAAAATTTCAAGGATCTTCTTTTTCATTAAATGATGTAAATAATGATACAATAACGGAATCTTCTTTTGAAGGACCTTTAACAGCAATATTTTTTGGTTTTACAAATTGTCCAGACGTATGTCCAATGACACTAAATAATTTAGATTTAGCAATAAAAAATCTAGACCAAGAAAAAAAAAATAAATTTAAAGTTTTTTTTGTTAGTATAGACCCGGAAAGAGATAGTCCAAAAGTTATAAAAGATTACTTAAATTCATTTGAGAATAAAATTTATGGAATAACTGGAGATCCAAAAAAAGTATTTCTTATGTCTAAATCTTGGGGAGTTCTTTCTGAAAAAATTTTTACTGAAGATGGAAACTACTTAATAAATCATAGCTCTTCTATTATTTTATTAAAAGATGGAAAATATCTTAGCAGGATAAGTCATCATGCAAACTACGAAGATATTTTCAAAAGTATAAATAAATATTTAAGATAATAAATTATAATTTATTATCGATATCATTGAAATCGCAGCAGTTTCAGATCTTAAAATATTATCATTTATTTTGAGTGGTATTGTATTTTTTAGTTGTAAAATACTTTCTCTTTCTTTTAATGAAAAATCTCCCTCTGGGCCTATTAAAACACATATTGGATTTTTATTTTTAAGATCTATTTTTTTATTGTCTGTATTTAAATCTCCAAAAATTATATTTGCATTTTGATTAAATTTTAAGAAGGTATCTAGTTTCGTAAGCTTATCCAAGGAAGGAACTTTTAGTCTATTACTTTGTTCAGATGCTTCGATAATAATTTTATTAATTCTCTTTTCATTCAATTTTCTAACTATTGTTCTTTCAGTTAATATTGGAATAAATCTAGTTACTCCAATTTCAGTTGCCTTTTGTATCATAAAATTAAAGTAATTTGATTTAATTGGAGAAAAAGCTAGCCAAATTTCGTTTGTAATCTCAATTGATCTTAATTGTTTTACTATTCTGAATTCAACAAAACCATTCTTTATCTTAATAATTGTAGCAACCCATTCCCCTGCGTTGTTGAATACGTTAAATTTTCCATTTTCTTTAATTCTCATCACTTTAGAAATGTAATGAGATTGTTTTTTATCCAATTTCCCTTTTAAATTGTTTGATAAATTTTCTTGATAAAATAATCTAATGTTGTTCATTATTTTTATATTAAGCTAATTTATGAAAAATATTAAAGTAATTATTTTTGATGCCTATGGCACATTATTTGATGTTAATTCAGCTGCTGAAAAATGTAAGCTAAAAATTGGTGAAAAATGGAAAAACTTTTCCAGCTACTGGAGAACTACTCAACTTGAATACACTTGGTTAAGAAGTTTAATGAAAAGACATAAAGATTTCTGGCAAATAACTGAGGATAGTTTGGATAAATCTATGAATGAATATAGCATAGATGTTTCAATGAGAGATGAATTATTAAATCTTTATAAAGTATTGTCAACTTTTCCTGAAGTAAAAGAAGTTTTAGAAAAACTTAAAGAAGAAAATTACAAGCTTGCTATTCTTTCAAATGGTACACCTTCTCTGCTTCAGGAATTGGTAAAAAGTAACAACTTAGTTAATATCTTTAATGATATTTTTTCTATTGAAGAAGTTGGGATTTATAAACCAGATTCAAAAGTTTATGATATTCCAATTAAAAAATACCAAGTAGAAAAGAAAGAAGTTATATTCTTAAGTGCAAATACATGGGATGTTT